>CAMXAV010000013.1 GCA_947179285.1 uncultured Helicobacter sp. | reverse complement strand
GCTTCGAGATTTGCCTCGACAACCTTTTGCGGAATCTTCTTGCAGCGAAAGTTTTGCGTGCGGCTTAGAATCGTGGGGGGAATATTAAAGACATCGGTTGTCGCGAGGATAAACTTGACATATTGCGGCGGCTCTTCGAGCGTCTTTAGCAGCGCGTTGTACGATTCTTTTGTGAGCATGTGCACTTCATCGATGATGAAAATTTTGTATCTCCCCATCGCCGGCGCGTAGCGCGTCTGCTCAATCAAATCGCGAATGTCATCAATCTTGCGGCTGCTCGCGGCGTCCATCTCGATGATGTCCAAATGCCTACCGCTAGCCGCCGCGCGGCAATTCTCGCATTCCCCGCATGGCGTGCTCGTTGGTCCATTGTCGCAATTGAGCGACTTGGCAAAGATTCGCGCGCTCGATGTCTTGCCGCTGCCGCGAAGCCCCGAAAACAGATAGGCATGCCCCAAGCGCCCCGAATCGAGCGCGAGTGAGAGCGTTTGCGAGACGGAATCCTGCCCAACGAGTTCGCTAAAGGTCTTGGGGCGGTATTTGATGGCGAGCGCTTGGAACATCACAGCCGCCTAGGCGCATTTCGAGAGCAAAACGGCACTCTCGAGATGTGTGGTGTAGGGGAATTGGTCGAACACGGCGAGCGCTTGCACATGGTGGGTTTGTGTGAGCGTCTCGAGGTCTTTGCGCAATGTCAAGGGGTTGCACGAAACATAGAGAATGCGCGAGAAGCGCTGCGCAAAGGCGGCGCAATCGCCAAGCCCAGCGCGCGGCGGGTCGACAAAGAGCGTCTTAAATCGATAGGACGGCAAATCGACATGCGCAAGGCGGCGAAATGGGCGCACATTGTCTAGCGCATCGCGCATTTCGAGCGCGCTTAGGCGCGCGATTTGGACATTTTCGACACCATTGAGCGCCAGATTCTCGTTGAGCGCTTGCAATGAAACCTTAGAAATCTCTGTGGCAAGGACTTTTTCAAAATAGCGCGAAAGCGGAATCGTGAAATTGCCAAGCCCGCAATAGAGCTCGAGCAAATCGCCCGAAGAATCCACGCTTTGCATGCAAGCCCATTCCAACATCTGCGCATTCATATATGGATTGGGCTGCGTGAAGGCGCTTTCGTAATGCCGATAATGATAGCGCCGTGCGGCGAGCGCAAAGCTTTCATGCACAAAACAAGCGCCCAAAACGACCTTTTGCCCGCGCGCGCGCCCGATGAGCGAGATTGCCGAATCGACCTTTCGCGAGAGCGCAAAGAGCAGATTCTGCGCGCATGCGAGCCACGAATCATCGAGCTTTTTATGATACAACAATGTCATGAGAACTTCATTATGCGTTGAGGCGAGGAACTCGATTCCAAAGAGCTTGTGTGCGAGAATCTCGCTTTGTTCCAGCAGCGCAAGCAACGGCGCAAAGAGCTGCTGCAAGGGCTGCAACAAGATTGGGCATGATTCTATCTTTATTTTTTTATCCTTGCCACAAAGGCAATACGACAATCTGCCCTTTTCAGACACAATGCGAAACTCGGCACGAGCGCGAAAGGCAAGCGGGGGCGAGGCGAACACAGAGGGCTTTGGCAGCCCAAAAAAGAGCTCGCGGAAATGTTGCACCTTGTTTGCAAGCTGTTGTTGGTAGGGCATTTGCAGCGAACAACCGCCACAGATTCCGCGCAAAGAGCAATCCATTTAGCCCGCTCCGGGCGCGTATTTGAAGCTCGCGACAAGGTTGCCTGTGAGCAGATTGAAGCCATCGACCATCACGAAAACAAGAATCTTGAACGGCAGCGAAATCATCACGGGGGGGAGCATCATCATACCCATTGCCATAAGAATCGAGCTAATCACCATATCGATTGCCAAGAATGGCAGATAGAGCAAGAAGCCAATCTGAAACGCCGTCTTGATTTCGCTAATCATAAACGCGGGCAAGGCGATGAGAATCGGAATATCATCGACCGTTTGGGGCGATTCCATGTTGCGGATTCGATAGAACAAGCCGAGGTCTTTTTCGCGCGTGTTGTAAATCATAAAATCTTTAAAGGGCTTTGCGGCAACCTCGAACGCGACATCATAGCTTATCTGCCTGTCGAGATAGGGGCGGATTCCTTGCTCGTAACTCTGCTTTGCGACAGGCTCCATGATGAAAAACGTGAGCACCATTGCAAGCGAGATGATGAGCTGCGTGGGCGGGGATTGTTGCGTTCCCATCGCCGTGCGCAAAAACGAGAACACAATCACGATGCGCGCAAAGCTCGTCATCACCAAGATGAGCGAGGGCGCAAGCACCAAGAGCGTGAGGACGGCAATGATGTTGAGCAATGTTACCAAATCGCCCGGGTCGGTCGGCGCGCCGATGGTGAGATTCACAGACGGCGGCGTGGGGCGAATGGGCGCGAGCGGCGGCGCTTGGCGGCGCGTCTGTGCTTCTTGTTGAATCTGCTGCACAGGCTGGGGGACTTGCGGCGTTGTGATTGGGTCGCCCGGTGCGGCAAACGCCGCGCCAAGAAGCAACGCGATGACGCTAGCGCGAAGAATTTTGCAAAACATTTTTATTGATGACTTTTTCGGGGCTCAAGCCCTCATCGAGACGTTTAGGATAGAAATACACATCGACACGGTCATTTTCGGCTTTGCTGCGCGCATCGCGCGAGCGGCTCATCGGCTCTTGGTCGCCTCGCCCGAGCGTGAGAATCCGCTCTGCTGGGAAGCCATGTTGCTTGATAATGCGCGAGACGCTAAGCGCACGCATTGCCGAGAGTGTCCATTTATCGTCATAGGCAGAATCGGGTGGCAGCGGGTCGCTATCGACATGCCCGCGTACTTCGACATAGATATTGGGCGGATAATTGCGCGCAATCATCGCGAGGCGGCGAATGAATTGCATGCCGTCTTGGTCTTTGATGTTTGTCTGCCCGGGCTCAAACAAAAGCCCCGCAGGCAGGCGCATCACAAAGCCTTCCTCGCCATCGCTCGTGATGTCCGATGTCCCGTCTGAAACCTGCAACATCTGCTGCAACTCGACATACAAACTCTCAACCCTCCGCACCTCAATCGCCGTTTCGGGCTCGGGAATCATCTCGGCTTGCGTCTGTGTGCGGTTCTTGCCCGGCTCGGTCTTGACGCCCCCTGGCAACATGCTAAGCGAACCGCGCATGCTGCCTTCGGCTTCTGTCAGCGGCTTGGCGTCAAAGCTCGCCATTGAGAGCAGAAGAATAAAGAACGTGAGCAAGAGACTCATCAAGTCCCCAAACGTCCCAAGCCATGGGGGCAGAACGCTGGGGCAGTCGCAAGGAGGACATTTTGCCATTTAGCTATTCCTTATTCAAACTGGCTCACGCGCTGTGATGGCGGCAAGAACGAGAGTAGCTTTTGCTCGAGCGTTCGCGGGTTGTCGCCGCGCTGAATCGACATGATTCCCTCGATGATGAGCTGCTGCACGAGCGCTTCGTCATTCGCGCGCACCACGAGGATATGGGCGATAGGCGAGCCCAACACGTTCCCGATGAGAGAACCATAGAAAGTCGTAATCAGCGCCACCGCCATCGCAGGACCAATCGCGCTTGGGTCGGACATGTTCAAGAGCATCGCCACAAGCCCAATCAGCGTCCCGAGCATTCCATACCCCCCCGATAGAGCGCCCCATGTGTCAAAAACGCTCGCGTTCTCTTTGTGCCGCCCGAGCGCTTGGTCCATGTCGAGCTCGAGGAGCTCGCGGATTGTGTCTGCCTCGCCACCGTCAATCGCCATTCCCAAGCCCTTGCGCAAGAAGTCGTTTTCTTCTTGGTTGGCGCTTTGTTCGAGCGAGAGGATTCCATCGCGGCGCGCCTGCGTGGAATAATCCACCAATTTTTTAATCAGCGCAGGGACATCGAACGTTTGCGGCGGCTTGAACGCAATCAAGAAGAACTTCACAAAGCCCTTGATGTGTTCCATTTTAAAGGCAATCATCAACGCAGAAATCGAGCCACCGAAGGTAATCAGAACAGACGGAATGTCGATATAAGGACCAATCCCAGCTCCTTGCAACATCGCTGCCCCAAGCAGCACCCATACAGCGACAAAACCAATGACTGACGCTAAATCCATAACGATTCCTCCTGTGCCTTAACTACACAAAACAGCAATTATATAGGATTTTGTGTTAAAATTATCTAAAAAGCCTCACAAGACAAAGGAGCGAAAATGTGTTCTGTTGTGGTTTTGGCAGCAGGGGCAGGAAGCCGCATGCAATCGAGCACGCCCAAAGTTTTGCACAAGCTTTGCGGGCGCGAGATGTTGTATTATAGCATCAACGAAGCCATGAAAATCAGCGATGATGTGAGCGTTCTCGTCTTTCACCAAGCCGACAAGGTCGAAAAAATGGTGCGCGATAACTTCATCGGCGTGCACTGCGTGCGCCAAGACCACCACAACCTCCCGGGCACAGGCGGCGCGGTGATGTCGTTTTTGCAACAATACACGCCAAAGCATGAGCGCCTGCTCGTCTTAAACGGCGATATGCCGCTCGTGCGCTCCGATGAGCTGCAAAAATTCCTCGACTTTGGCAAAGAATCGACCGTGATGAGCATTCTCGAACTAGACGATGGCAGCGGCTATGGACGCGTGATTCTAAACGGCAAGAAAATCATCGGCATTGTCGAGGAAAAAGACGCAACGGAGCAACATAAGCAAATCACAACCGTCAATGCCGGCGTCTATCTCTTTCCGCTGCCCATTTTGCGCGCCTATCTGCCCAAGCTTGGCAACGACAACGCGCAAAAGGAATATTATCTAACCGACATTATCCATGCGTTGCTCGCCGATTCTAAAGAGCTCGTTTCGCTCGTTGTGAGCGAAGAAAATTTTAAGGGCGTGAATACGAAGCTCGATTTGAGCGCCGCCGAAGAGATGATGCTGCACAGAATCCGCACGCATTGGCAAAAGGCGGGCGTGCGCATGCACCTGCCGCACACAATCTATATCGACTCGCGTGCGCAGTTTAGCGGCGAGTGCGAGCTTGAGAGCGGCGTGCAGATTCTCGGCGCATGCGTGCTCGAAAACGCGCACATCAAGGCGCATAGCGTGGTTGAGGATAGCAAGATTGTTAATAGCGATGTGGGACCCTTCGCACATATCCGCCCGCAATGCATGATTGCGCAAACGCATATCGGGAACTTTGTCGAGACCAAAAAGGCGATTTTGCACGGCGTCAAGGCGGGGCATTTGAGCTATCTGGGCGATTGCGAGATTGGCAGCGGCAGCAACATCGGCGCGGGCGTGATTACATGCAACTATGACGGCAAGCAGAAGCACCGCACGATGATTGGCAAAGATGTGTTCATCGGCAGCGACACGCAGCTTGTTGCGCCTGTGAGCGTTGGCGATTGCGTTGTCATCGCCGCAGGCAGCACGATTACCAAAGATGTTGTGAGCGGCGCGCTCGGAATCTCGCGCACACCGCAGGCAAACATTGACGGATTCTATGAACGTTTCTTTGGCGGCATCTGGGGCAAGCAGCCTGTGGCAACAACCAATACTGAATCTAAGGCACAAACACAGCTTAAGATTAATGGGCAATGGCAGAGTGTCGAGAAAGGGCTAAGCGTGCAAGGCGTGCTGCGCAAACTCGGCGTGGATTCTAAGGTTGTCGCGATTGCGCTCAATGGCGAGGTGCTCAAAAAGGAGCAATGGAGCAGCCACACGCCCAAAGAGGGCGATGAGCTCGAGCTCTTGCATTTTGTGGGTGGGGGGCGTTTGCTTTAGCTTTACCATAGCTTTTGCCATAGCTTTACCATTGCGTGCCCACTGAATTAAGCTCCCACAAAGGCAAAAACACGCCGAGCGCAATCAGCAGCACAACGCATGCCATAAGGCATGTCATAAGCGGCTCGATGAGCGCGAGCAGCTGTGCCTGTTTGTGCGCCGATTCGCTGCCATAGAGCTCGGCGGCAGTGTGCAACATTTTCTCCATTTCGCCACTCTTTTGCGCCGCCGCGATGAGCGCGAGCACAATGGGCGCAAACACCTGCGCATGCTGCATCGAATCGCTCAAATTGTGCCCTTGTTTGAGATAGCTCGGAATCGTTGCGAGCTGCGCACGCAAGGCGCTGTTTGTGCATGTTTTTGTGCAAAGTTCGAGGACATTATCGAGCACGAAGCCCGCAGCAAAGAGGAGCTGCATTGTCGAGAAATAAAAAAAGAGATGTTGAGCACGTAAGAGATTCCCGATAAATGGAATCCGCAATAGCAATGCGTCAAAACTCTGTTGGAATGTTTCGTTTTGGCGCAATAAAACCCAAAGAAGCATTAGGACGCAAAAGCCAATGCCATAGCCTAGCAAAAAAAGAGGAGTTGTGAGAATCTGCAACGAAAAAAGGAATTGTGTGAGCGGGGGAAGTTGTTTATTGAAACTCATAAAGAGGCTTTCAAATTGTGGCAATAAAAAACCGATAATCACAAACAATGCGGCTATAATGGCGACACATAAAAAGAGTGGATAGGCAAGCGCGTTTAAGAGGCGCTTTTGATTCTGTTCTTTTGCGCGCAAAAAATCGACAAAAAGCATTAATGTTTGGGGCAAGTTCCCGCTCTTTTCTCCTAGCGCGATGAGCTCGATTCCGATACCAAGCTCTTTAGCAAAAGGCGCGAATCCATCGCGAAGCTGCTGCCCATTTTGCACAGCGGACAAGACATGCGCAAACATCGCCGCAATGCGTGGGTGGGGATATTGCGCGAGGCTCTCAAGCAGGCTATGCAACGGGATAGCGGCGTTTAGGAGAATGGCAAATTGATAGAACACAAGCGAAAGTTCTTTTGTGCTCAAGCTTTTACGAAAAAGCGGGCGTCTTTTTGCCGCAATCTGCGTGATTTTTATGAGTTGGATATGGTGATTCTGCTTAAAATATTGGATTGCACTTTCGCGGCTTTCTGCCTGAAATTCTATGGTGTGCAAAACACCATTTTGGCTATAAACAACCTCAAAAGTCATTTTGGATTCCATGCAATATTTCAAGCGTCATCAAACCCGATTTTGCCTTTTCTAGCCCCTGCTCCACCATGCGCACAAAGCCAGAATCTTTGGCAATTTCTAGGAGCTCTTTTTGCGTGGCTTTTTGGTGCAACGCCTCTTTGAGATTCTTTGTGATTGGAAGGATTTCATAGAGTAATTCTCGCCCCAAAAACCCGCGCCCATAGCAGCGCACACAGCCTTTGGAACGATAAAAAGCCATGTTAGAATCTGCATAGTCGATTCGATACGATTCGCGGCAATGTGGGCAAAGTTTGGGCACGAGCCGCTGCGAGACGACAAGCAGCAAGGCAGAGGCGAGGAAATAGGGCTCGATTCCCATATCTAAAAGGCGCGTAATGCTTTCGAGCGCATCGTTTGTGTGGAGCGTGCAAAGCACGAGATGCCCCGTGAGCGAAGCCTGAAACGCGAGCTGCAAGGTCTCTTGGTCGCGCACCTCGCCAATCATTAAAATATCGGGGTCTTGGCGCAAGATATTGCGCAAAACTTCTGAAAAACCAAAATGGATTTTATCATTTAAAACAACTTGCGTGATTCCTTGCATTTCGTATTCAATCGGGTCTTCGATAGTGATAATCTTTTGCCGCTCTCTATTGCAAAGCTGCAACAACGCATAAAGCGTTGTTGATTTACCGCTTCCCGTTGGTCCCGTAATAAAAATAATCCCATGCGTCTTTTGGATTGTTTGGCGCAAAATGTCTATGGAATCGGGCATAAAACCTAGCTGATTAAGCGTCAGATTCTGCTTTGAATTATCGAGGATTCTTAGGACAATCGATTCGCCACCTGCAATGGGGATTGTCGAGATTCTAAAGTCGACTCTTGGGAAAGTCGGCAATTGGAATCGCCCATCTTGCCCCTTGCGTTTTTCGGAAATATCGAGCTTAGAAATCAGCTTTAGCTGCGAAGAAAGCGGCGCAAACAATGCTAAATCAAAATGAAATCTTTCTATGAGACAGCCATCGATACGCATGCGAATCGATGTATAATCCCTCGATTCAATATGTACATCGCTCGCGCATAATCGCAACGCTTCTTCGAGCAACAATGCCACAAAGGTTTGCAAGGTTGTAGAATCTTGACTCGGGGCTTTATGTTCTTCTAGCAGCGCCGATTGCAATAACAATGCCTTTGCCTCGACACTCACCCATTCAAGCACGAATGTAAAAGATTGCGGCGAAGCAAAACAAAAGAGAATCTCTTTAGCGCCAAAAATGTTTTGGAGAGTATGGCGCATGAGCGGATTAAAAGGATTAAGCGAGGCAAAATGGATTTTGCCATCATCAGATTTTAGCGGCAAAGTCGCAAATTTTGTCGCGTTAAAAACAGAAAAGGAACGTAACAAAGTCGCGTCAATCTTTTCAGCTTGCAGCTCGATATAGGGCAGCTTCGCGACATGCGCGAGATTGCGCAAAGCCTCATCAAGAGGGCATTCTATATCTTCTGGCTTCATCGAGCCATCGAGGCATTTTTGATAGCATTCTTCCCAATTAATTTGTTGCATTAACGTCCTCCACAAAATCTTGATTTTCGGCAGAATCTATATTTGCAATATCGACAATATATGGCGTGATGACAATCACCATTTCCACGGTGTTTTGAATCTCTTGTTTGTAGGAAAAGAGATAGCTCAATAATGGAATATCCATAAGAATGGGAATGCCTGAATATTCCATATTAGAACTCTTGCGAATCAATCCTCCAATCACAATTTTCTTGCCATTACTCACATAGACGATAGACGAAAGCTGATTTGCACTTAGATTGGGCGGCGAATCGAGCGCTTGCGCCGCGTTTTGAATCTCGCGCCCCTTGAGGCTCGTAATCGAAGGGTTGATTTTTAGCATGAGATTATTTTCAAAGATAGAAGGCGTAATATCGAGCAAAACGCCCGCAAAAACAGAGGGATATTCTGTGTCTGTATTTGTATTTGTTGTCGTATTTGCGCTACTTTGGAATACCGTGCTCTTGCGGTAGCGAATCACATCGCCCACACTTATCATTGCGGGCTGGTTGTTGAGCGTGAGCAATTTGGGGTTTGACAATGTACTAACCTCGCCATATTGACTTAGAAATTCCACGATTCTATTTAGTGTAATGCTCTGCGGGAAAAGATTGAGAGAATAGCTAAACTCGCCATTACTTAGCTGCATAAAGCCATTTTGTGCGCTATCTGTTTGCGGAATCGTGCTAAAGTTTTGGAGCGCATAGAGTTGATTCCAATCGATTCCTGTCGTATGCACATTATTGTGCGTGATTGTCAGAATCGAGAGGTCAATCATCACTTGTCGCGTCAAAGAATTTTGCAAAATCTCCAAATAATTTGCAACACGTTCTAGCTGCGATTTTGTCCCCGTAACCGTGATGAGCCCTGCGGCTTTGTTGATGATAATATTCGATGTTTTTGGGGTTGTACTATTCGTATCTGGCGGTGCAGTATGCGTTGGCGACACCTCGCCGGGACGATAGAGAATATGATGCAATTCTGTTGCAATCGTGCTCCAAAAATTGAGCTTATCTTCTGTCGTAATATTCACGCCCGAACGACTCCCGCCGCTCTTTTCAAAAATATCATGTTCATTCCCACTATTTGCGCGATAGCCCATTCCGCCATCGTTGCGACTAATCGATACTTCCGTGCTGCTCATACCGCTACGTTCTGTTGCGACATAATGGATTTGAAAAACTTGCGTTTTTGTTCCAAAAATGCGCAACACGGAATCTTCGATTTCGTAAAACAATCCATTTTCATGGAGCAAAACTTCCATGCTCTCTTGAATGGGCACTTGCGAAAGATGTAGAATCGGAAAGATTTCCTTGAGTCGTTGTGTCGAATACGAATCCTTGACGATGATATTCATCTTGCATTCAAGACTCAATTTCACAAGAAGTTCTTCCAAAGAAACTTCGCCATTACTCACAATACTAATTGGGCATGCCATTGCGCCTGCCAACAAGAATCCTAACAACCATTTATTCATCGTTTTTTCCTTGAAATGTCAATATGAATGCACACTCTTTGTTGCGCTTTTTCGAGCACAACGCCGCAATCTTCGATTCCAATCAGCCGAATCCCGTTTTTGACTTCACCAATCGCAAACCATTCTCCATTGATTTTAGCATGATTAAGCATAAAAGCCTGAACAACAATCGAGGGATTCTCTGCCATTTGTGTTGCGGCAGGCGCAGTTTTTGGAATCGCAATC
>CAMXAV010000012.1 GCA_947179285.1 uncultured Helicobacter sp. | reverse complement strand
ATAGACCAGTTCTAAATCGTAGCGAAAAAGATAAAAGTAAATATAGCGAAAGCATATTTCATTTGAAGGATAAAAATGCAAAATCTTAAAGCTAATATCAAAAATCGTTTGATTTTAAGCTTGCGCAATAAGTTTGAAAATTATAAGCCTGAAACTTCCTCTATGCCCTTTCACACAAGACTTTTGGGCAAAGATAGAATGGCGCTTTATAGTTTTATCCAAAGCCTGAATACAAATTTTGGCACGAGTATTTTTGAACCTGTGGCTGAAGAATTAGCTTCAAAGCATTTTGATAATATCAAACGTCAAATGGCAGTTCCAAATACGATTGCCAAAGAAGCACAAAGGGTAATACAAGATATTATGGATTCTCTGGAGAGTGGTAATTCTAAGCCCAATAAAAATGAAGAAATTGCTAGAATCTTAGAAGTCTCACAAAGTGGAGAAACAAGCATAATCAAGCCTACAAAGGTGGATTTGTTTTTGCAAAAAGAGAACAATATATATTTAATTGACATTAAAACTGCTAAGCCAAATAAGGGTGGATTTAAAGAATTTAAGCGTACACTTCTAACGTGGGTGGCATGTTTTGCTTATAGCAACCCAAAATTGAATATTCAATCACTGATTGCCATTCCCTATAATCCTTATGAACCAAAGCCTTACGAACGTTGGACAATGGCAGGTATGCTAGATTTAGAATCCGAATTAAAAGTAGCAGAGGAGTTCTGGGGCTTTTTGGGCGGTAATGGAAGTTATGATTTGATTTTGTCAGCTTTTGAAGAAGTGGGTTGTGAAATGCGAGAAGAAATTGATGCATATTTTAAGAAGTTTCAGAAATAATTTGGTTTCGTGCGGCATATTTGAAATCTGTCTCTAAAACCCATATTCACAAAGGACTCCCATGCCCCGACCCCACACTAAAACCGACCTATTACGCCAAAGTCAAGCAAATTTTGAGCAACTCTTTGCGTTGATTGATTCTATGCCAAATGAAATGCAGCTTGCAAGGTTTGATTATAATGAGCGCGACAAGACATTGCGTGATATTCTCGTGCATTTTATATGAATGGCAAAATCTGCTGCTGCATTTTGTGCAAACAAATCTTAGCAAGACTAATGATTTCGTCCCCTTTTTGCCCGCGCCCTATAATTTCAAAACCTATCCGAAAATGAATCGAGAACTATAGCAAAAGCACCAAAACACGCCCTTGAACGAGGCAAAATCTATGTTGCACAAGAGCCATACCGCTTGTATGGAGATGATACAACAGCTTCCAGATAAAGAACTCTTTATCAAAAAGCATTATCCATGGTGTGGTATGACAAGCCTCGGCAGCTATTGCGTGAGCGCGACTTCAAGCCATTATGATTGGGCGATAAAGCTGATTAAGAAGCTCTTAAAGGCAAAGAAATAACGCGGAGCGGCGCATAAATTTATTTTTTCATGCGTTTTTTGTGCTATCATATCGCATTCCATTAGGGGGAACATAAGAAATGGCGACTAGTGAAAACTTCAAAGATTTTGTGCTCGAGGCACTCGATGGCGCGTTACAAGGCGAGCCATATCGTTTCAGTGCCAAGAAAATGTTTGGCGAGTATTGTATCTACATGTCCGATTCTTGCGCTGTCCCAAAGCCAATTTTTTTGCTGTGCGATGAGACGCTCTATGTCAAACAACATACGATTCTAGCGACACTCCTAGAATCTGCGCCCAAAGGTTTCCCCTATCCCGGTGCTAAAGAATCCTATATTCTTGACGTGGATTCGCCACAAACTCTGCGAGATGTCGTTCTTGCTCTCGCCCCGATTTTGCCCACTCCTAAGCCCAAAAAGGCAAAAGGAAAAGGCAAGCATAAAGGAGAAGAATCATAAAATGAAAGAAGCAATAACGACTAATGATATTCTTTCTTATTGTCTATCTAACTTAAAGGATACTACGTTAGTGGAAAGTTGGGGCGAAAAAGGCATTTTTTATAATCCAAATGGCATTTTGAAGCGAGGCGTTTATGTTTTGACCATCAAAGAAAAAGATGGCGATAATGACAAAGCCTCTTTGCTAAATCGC
Source organism: uncultured Helicobacter sp. (assembly GCA_947179285.1). GTDB lineage: Bacteria > Campylobacterota > Campylobacteria > Campylobacterales > Helicobacteraceae > NHYN01. Next base: position 8,433 of record CAMXAV010000012.1, on the reverse strand, counting down.
GATAATGTCTATCGCGTCAATGTCGGGCTAAGAAAGCAGACTTTTATTGAACACTTTGGACATATCCCCAAACGTCCATCTGCTGGAAATATTGTAAAAATGGATTATGACTTTACCATTTTAGATACTATTATGCCCCACCCTGTCTATGCATGGATGGGCTGGGTATGTGTCTTGAACCCTTCTAGTAAAACTTTTGAAGAGTTCAAAATAATGTTGCAAGAATCGTATGAATTTGCAAAGGAAAAATTCGCTAAAAGGAAAAAGAATGAGCCCAGCAATACAAAAATTTGATTTTAAAAAAGCCCTTAAAGAATTATACGCGCCAAAACAAATTCCTACACGTGTGTTTGTGCCTAAGATGTGCTTTATCGCCGTGCGGGGAGAAGGCAACCCAAACGATAGCGGCGGTGCATACCAAGAGGCTTTGAAAGTTTTATATGCCCTTTCATACACTATTAAAATGGACAAGGGCAAAAACATTCAGGGGCATTTTGATTATGTCGTGCCTCCTTTAGAATCGCTATGGTGGAGCAATGGAAATTTTAAAGACAAAGACAATTTTCAATGGCAGGCAATGATTACCCAGCCAGATTTTGTTACCCAAGAAATCTTTCAACGGGCATGTAATGACGTTTTCCAAAAGAAGAATTTGGATTGTAATCGAGCATCATTCATAAACTTTGAAGAAGGCTTATGCGTTCAGATGTTACATATTGGTGCTTATGACGATGAGCCAAAGAGCCTTGCTCAAATTGAAGATTTTATTGCTCGCTCATCTCTCCATAATGATATTGGCGCAATCAAAGACGGATTCATCAGGGCACATCATGAAATTTATTTAAGCAATCCCAATAAAACGACTCCGCAAAAACTAAAAACGATTCTCCGCATTCCCGTGCGAGAAACTTAAGAAGTTGTTTTGTCTTAACCTTGCAAACTTTTAAGTAAATCAATCAATTTAATATTTTTAAGATAGCTTTCCAATGCTTTTTGAGCCTGCTCAAAATGTGTGTCTAAAAGCAAATGGATATTTTTGCCCAAAGGGCAAAGTTCGCTAGGGTTTGTATGGAATCGAAAAAGCCCATTTTCGCCCATTGAATCAACAGCATTAAAAATATCAAGTAGGCTGATATTTTGCGGCTTTTTTGCAAGCTTGCTCCCTCCGCTTCCACGCGATATATGCACGAGTTTTGCCATTTTGAGCTGGGCAAGGATATTGCGGACAATAACACTATTCACACCCACAGAATCTGCCAAAGCCTCACTTGTCATTTTTTTGCAGTGTGTTTTGTCGCGATTGCGATTTGTCTCTGAATCTGCATCAAAAAATTCTAAACACAAACAAATATGGACTGCAATGCTGAAACGTGAGGGGATTTGCATGTTGTTCCTTTAGATATTATTTATAATAATCGCTTCATTGCTACGCTTGACATTATAACAAAAATTTGTTACACTGCGCCATACTTTTGTTATAATATAATTTATTACATTATAACAAAAAACATCGCAGAATCAAAGGAGTTTCCATGCCTCAAAACCTCATTCTTTGCAGCATCTTGCTTGCTGTTTTTGTTGTGCCAAGCTCGATTTCTGGCACAGCCATTGCGCTGCCTTACATCGCCCAAAAACTCGGGAGCGATTCCGCATTATTGCAATGGGTTGTGAATGGTTTCAACCTCTTTTTTGCATGTTTCACGCTGATTTGGGGCGCAATCAGCGATAGATGGGGCGCTAAACATTGCTTGCTTGTGGGCGTTGCGCTCTATCTTATCGCTTCGCTGCTTTCTGCTTTTGCGCCCACGCTTTTATGGCTTGATATTGCTCGAGTGTGTGCGGGCATTGGTGGCGCAAGTGTCTTTGCGTGTGGCAGCGTGCTTTTAATGCGCACCTTTAGCACAAAAGACCATGCCAAAGTGTTCGCAGCTTTTGGCACAACGGCTGGGCTTGGAATCACGCTAGGACCAACAATCAGTGGTTTTTTGATTGACATATTCACTTACCAAGCGATTTTTATCTTCCATTTTTTAATCCTTACTTTTGTTTTTGTCCTCATATTTTTCTTGCCCAAAGAGAAGCGGAAACAACAAGCTTTTGATTTTGACATAATAGGCACAATCTTGTTTCTTGCGTTCATGTTGGGCTTGATGTTTTTGATTATGAATCTCAACGATTATTATCAGGCTTATATGTCTGCACTTTTTGTTTTTTGTGTTGTGATAGGTATTGTTTTTGTGTGGCATCAAAAAAGTCATTATCGTCATGGTCAAATACCATTTTTAGATATAGCAGTTTTGAATAATCCAACTTTCGTTGGCTTCACACTCGTTACAGTAATTGCTGGGTTTAGTTTTGTAGTCTTGCTCACATACTTCCCGATTTTTCTCTCTGCCGTATTTAGCTTATCTGCTTCGTTTGTTGGAGTTTTTATGCTTGCACTCACTGCGCCTATGCTCTTTTGCCCTATTTTAGCAGCGAGGTTTTTAAATAAGGGAGTAAAACCTAAACTCTTTGCATTCATTATGTCTTTGATGATGAGCTTTGGATTATTCCTACTTTTGGTTGTCTTATATTTTTTAAGCGACACAATACAAATTCCTTTGATTTTATTAGCGCTCTTTATCATTGGTTGTGGTATGGGATTGCATGCGGGGACAATCGATAGGCTTGCATTAAGCAGTGTTGATTCAAAGAAATCTGGATTTGCAGCAGGCGTGCTCAACTCATTTCGGTTAGGTTCTGAAGCTTTGGGTGTCGCGCTCTATGGTGCTCTTATGTCAACATTCATAAGCGCAAATAGCGGCGATTCTTTGCATCCTTATGTTTCTATTATCGCGAGTGGAAATCTAGATTCAATTGAGAATCTCAACTTACAAAGCGAGGCTTTACATGTGTATCTTCAAGCCTTTTTCATGACTATCGGAATCTTGGGAATCCTAAGTCTTATTTTGAGTTTTATTGTTTGGGTACTATTGAGACGCCAAACAAAATAATTTTTATATAATATTTATATCATGTTTAACATTTGTATTATAACATGTCGCCAAGATGAACGATACGAGGTATCCAAACCTAGAAATCAAAGGAACGTCAATGCCGCAAGAACAGGCGATTCAAGAAAATATGGAGAAGCAAGAATCTCATGGCAAAAAGGGTGTTTTGGGCTATTTGCCCGTGAGCTTTTTTGGCGCATGTATGGGGCTTAGCGCAATGTGTGTTGCGTGGCACGCGATGTCGGAACTAAGTTCATTAAGTTTGTCTTATTCTGCAAAGTCGCCCGAGCATGATGTGCTTGGCGTTGTTCAAACCTCTCTTGCGCCTTTTGCCGAACTATTCTCGCTTATTTTCGCTGTCTTTGCCGTTGCGGCTTTTGTGGCGTTGGGTATTGCATATAGCATTAAAGCTATGACGAGTTTTGAAAGCTGCAAGCAAGAATTTCTTTCGCCAATCACGCGCCCTTTCTTTGGCACAATCTGTATTTCTTTGCTTCTTTTGCCTTTTGCACTCCAGAGGCTTGGAATCCCTGAAATAATTAGCCTCATCGTGTGGATTCTTGGTGCTGCACTTATGCTTATTTTTAGCGTGCATATCGTTCAATTTTGGATTTGCCATAAATTTGAACTTGCACATATCACGCCCGCGTGGATTATTCCTGTCGTGGGCTTGCTCGACTTGCCTCTTGTCTTGCCTATTTTTTCGCAGATACAAGCCCTACCTGACTTAGGATTTTTCATCACAATCTTTTGCATGGCTGTGGGTTTTTCTTTTACAGTTGTGCTTTGCACACTTATCTTTGCGCGCATTGTCTTTTTTGCCAAACTCCCCGATAAACTCATGCCTACTTTGGTTGTCTTGCTCGCGCCTTTTGGCGCAGGTGTGAGCACACATGTGGTATTTGCTTCTATGCAGGCATTGATGATGAAGCTCGATTCCCAAGCCTTTGCACTTGACTTTATGCCCTATATTCTCTTTTTTCTTGGGCTCTTTTTGTTGTTGGCATTATTGCCTCAAATTGTTCAGATTAGAAAATGTTGCCCTTTTAGAATCTCGTGGTGGGCAATCAGCTTTCCATTGGCGGCAATGTGCATTGCAAGCATAAAAATCAACATAGGGATTTTACGATTCTTAAATACAGGCTTGCCAACTTCTTTTAAATTTTCCATGCATACACTTGTTACTATCTTCTCGATTCTTTCGCCAATTCTCTTGTTGTCTGTTACGCTTATTTTTGCGTGGCTCATTGTGCGCACATTGCTTGGAATTTTTCGGGGTGAGTTGCAGAATCTTGCATAGGTTTTAATATGGAACGTCAAAGCCATTTAGATAGACAACGAACTATTCATCTTGGGAGTTTCTACACTCCTAATCATATTGTGCAGATTGTTTCTCGTATGCTTTCAAATATTATTAAAAATCCCCAAGAATATGTTTTGCTCGATAGCGCATGTGGCTATGGTAGTTTTTTGCAATTGCAAGGCTTCAAACGTAATATTGGTGTCGATATTGATGAACAAGCTCTTATTTATGCCACAAATCATTTGCGAGAATATCAAAATGAGTTAGCACAGCCTCCTTTGCTGTTGCATGCGAATGCGCTTCATCATGTTTGTCGAGATAGCTTTAAAATCTTAGATACAGAGAAGTTGGTTATTGTTGGTAATCCGCCCTATAATGACAGGACATCGATTGTACAGAATTGCTTAAAAAATAAAGAGGTTTGTAATATCGATTTGGCATTGAAAGCGCGCGATATTGGGCTAAGTTTTTTGCTCTCCTTTAACGAATTACAAGCAGATTTTATTTGTGTTTTACATCCTCTTTCATATCTTATTAAGTCATCAAATTTTAGAAAGCTTAAAAGTTTTGCCCGACATTATCGCCTGATTGATTCTCTAATTATTAGTTCGGAAACCTTTTGCCCAAAGTCGAGCTCATTTTTTCCTATCCTTATTGCCTTATACCAAAGAGATGTACGGGGCATGGATACTCATTTTATCCAAAATTATCATTTTAAAACTTTCGAGGAACAGAGTTTTTGTTTGAATGATTTTGATTTTATTGCACCTTATATTGATAAATATCCGAATAAAAAACGTATTACAGAATCTCAAAAAGTCGCGATGTTTTACACAATGCGCGACATTAATGCACTGCGGCGTTCAAAAACGTTTATCACCAAAGATTGCACAAATGCTGTATATGTAACCCATGAGAAGCATAGCCTCTATTGCTATATTGATGTCTTTAAGATGATGCTTGCGCATGTGCCATATTATTTGGGGAATTGTGATATTCCTATCGACTATCTCTCTTTCAAAAAACTAGAATCACATTTTATTCTTGCTTCAGAGACAAAAAAATTAAGCCATGAAGTGCAAGAATATTTTCAAAATTTATTAGGAAAACATTACCAAAAAGAGGAGGATGAAAATGAAAAATTTTGAAATTGATTTTCAAACAATAAGGGCTTGCGTCTATCGCGGAGAAGTTGGGCGATTTGGGGGTCATTTACGCCCCATTACGGCGCTTGATAAAACTTCTTTGGAATCCTTTGTTGGCATAGACGAACAGATTGCGCTCTTAAAGGCAAACACGCAAAATCTACTTTGTGGGCGTCCCTATTCGCATGCTCTTTTTTGGGGTGCACGTGGCTGTGGGAAAACATCGAGTATGCGTGCGATTCTAAGCTCTTTTTTGCATGAAACGGAGACAAAATTGCGCGTGATTGAAATCGATAAACAGGACTTACCGATTTTGCCTTTTATCTTTGATGATATACGTGATTTGCCTTATAAATTTGTTTTATTTTGCGATGATTTATCGTTTGCACGTGATGATGAAAGCTATAAACCGCTCAAGCGAATCCTTGACGGAGGCTTTGAAAAAGTTGCAGATAATGTGGCTTTCTATGCCACGTCAAATTTACGTCATTTGTTACTTGAAGAATATGTGCAGGATACATCGCAAATTCTTCATCAAAATGATATATATGATGAGATTATTTCACTAAGCGATAGGTTTGGAATCTCGATAGGATTCTATACTCTAGGAAGCACCGAATATCTCGAGTTGATTGCGCATGAACTTGGGGAGATTTCTCAAGATTCTCTTTGGAAACAAAAAGCGCTCAATTATGCCACACAAAAAGGTAGTCGCAATGCACGTATTGCGCGAGAGTTCATTAATCTATATAAGGGAAACTTGCTATGATTATAGATTGATTGTTTGAAATCTCACAGAAATTATAACATTTTCGTGAAGCAAATAATTCTATTTGCTTCCTTAAAATTCATAGCCCTATGAAAATAAAAACTATCCATGTTGTCTATTTCACAATCGCTCGCAAATTCTTTGCAACCCTTATCTTTTGCCCACATTTCACACGCTGCCAATAGCTCTTTGGCATAGCCTTTGTTGCGGAATCCTTCTTTGACAAAGATTCCTTCCAAATAGCCAACAGGAGTTGTTTCTGTGCCTTCTACATAATCATATCGCAACGAACATTGCGCAAAACCAACAGGCACATCGTTTGCAAATTTCAAAAAGAATTGAACATTTCCCTTCGTCATCATTTCAGAAAATTCATAGAATAACGTGTCAACAGAACAATCCCACATTAACGTTGCTAAATTTGCTAGTATTGCTAAATCACTTTTTTCTGCCCTTCGTACCATTTTTACTTATCTCCTTGTTAAAGTTGCATCTTTAATTATGTGCATTCACAACATCAAGTAGATTCTGCCATTCATATATAATGTGTAAGAATACTATGCAAAGTCTTATTATGTTCATTATAATCAAACTTTACAGATTGCTTTTTATTTGACATGGAATCAATCATTGCAAAGAGTTGCTCAAGGTTTGTTTGACTTTGGCGCAATATGTCGGTCTTGGTAGTTAGACAAGGCTTCGTTTGCAGTCAATTAAAGCTTATGTCATTTCTCACTCCCACTCAATCGTGCCGGGTGGTTTGCTTGTAATATCATACACTACGCGGTTAATACCTTCTACTTCATTAATAATACGATTGCTTACAGATTCCAAAAAATCATGTGGCAAATGTGCAAAAGTCGCCGTCATTCCATCGATTGCCTCAACAGCTCGGACGCAAATCGTGTTATCATACGTACGATTATCGCCCATCACACCCACACTCCGCACATTGAGCAGCACACAAAATGCCTGCCACACTTTATCATAATGCCCTTGTTTTTGCAACTCCTCTATAAAAATAGAATCTGCCTCGCGCAATAAATCTAAATCCCTCTTATTCACCTCGCCCATAATGCGAATCGCAAGTCCGGGTCCTGGGAAAGGGTGGCGCATTAGCATCGATTCTGGCATTCCTAACTCTCGCCCCAATGCCCTCACTTCATCTTTAAACAACTCCCGCAAAGGCTCAACGAGTTCAAATTGCATCCATTCGGGCAAACCGCCGACATTATGGTGCGACTTAATCGTCTTGCTCGGTCCTTTCACGCTTACCGATTCAATCACATCAGGATAAAGCGTGCCTTGTGCTAGGAATTTTATCTCGCCCCTTTGATTGTATTTCTTCGCCTCTTTCTCAAAAACTTCAATAAAGGTTTCACCAATGATTTTTCGCTTTTGCTCTGGGTCTATCACGCCTTTAAGGCGCTGCAAAAATAACGCACTTGCGTCCGCAGTTATTAGCGGAACTTTGAGATTTTCTTTAAACATTTTCTCTACCGCTTCTCGTTCGCCCTTGCGCAAAAGCCCCGTATCGACAAACACAGGAATCAGATTCCCCCCAATGGCGCGATACAAAAGCGCAGCGACAACGCTAGAATCTACCCCACCACTGACGGCACATAAAACTTTATTTGCCATTTTCCTATCATTCTTTTTAGATTCTTGTTTATTAGAATCCGCACGACAAGGACACGAAAGTAAATGGTCATTCACCATTCCAATCGCTTGCATATACGCATACATAATCGTACTGCCCACAAATTTAAAGCCACGTTTTTGCAAATCTTTGCTAATCTTATCCGAAAGTTGGGTTTTTGTGGGTATCTCACTCATAGACGCAAAATGATTGAGAATCGGCTTGCCCCCAACAAAACCCCAAATATATTGATTAAAATTCCCAAATTCTTTTTGAATCTCTAAAAACAATTTGGCATTGTGAATCGCCGATTCTATTTTGAGATGATTACGAATAATGTTTTCATTGCCCATTAATTCTCGAATCTTAGTTTCATCATATTGCGCAATGATTTTTGGGTCAAAATCATCAAATGCTGCCCGAAATGCCTCACGTTTTTTTAGAATCGTAATCCAACTAAGCCCCGCCTGCATTGTCTCAAGCACAAGAAATTCAAAGAGTTTTCTATCCTCGTGCAGCGGCACACCCCATTCTTTGTCGTGGTAATCCTCATAGAGCTTGCGTGCTGCCTCATCTTTATC
>CAMXAV010000011.1 GCA_947179285.1 uncultured Helicobacter sp. | reverse complement strand
TGCGTCTCCATAATTGCCTTTGGCACGTATGGAGACGTTGCGCGCTGTGGCTGGGGAATCAAAATTAATGAGCAATAGCAGAATCAGAGGTGCGCCTTAACCGCACAAAATATAAGAATCGCATACCAAAAATGCGTCCGCTGTCGCACCCCCAATCATACATTTTTCTCCCGCAGCTGCCCGCACGCGGCGCTAATGTCAAGCCCCAAGCTTTTGCGCAATGTGCAAAGCAGCCCGCGCGAGAGCAGAAACTCTTGAAACTTCCGCACCGATTCCGCGCTTGGGCGCGCAAAGCCGCTGCCCTCATGCGGGTTAAACAAAATCAGATTCACCTTTGCCTTAAAGCCGTTCAAGAGCCGCAGCAGCTCCTTTGCGCTTTGCAAATCATCATTTACATCTTTAATCATAATATACTCAAACAACAGCCGCTTGCGCGAATCGATAGGGAAGCGGCGCAACACATCGAGCACCTCGCGAATGTTGTAGCTTCGGTTCATTGGCACGAGCCGTGAGCGCAACGCGTCATTGACGGCATGCAACGACAGCGCGAGCTGCACGCCGAGATTCAGCCTGCCAAGCTGCTCGATGCGCGGGGCGATTCCGCTTGTCGAAATCGTCTGCCTACGCGGCGCAATGCTTAGCCCGTCTTTGCTTGCCAAAATCCCAATCGCGCGCACGACATTATCAAAATTATCGAGCGGCTCGCCCATGCCCATAAAAACGATATTGAGCCCCTTTTGCGGCGCAAAGCCATTGTCGCGCTTGATATGCACGACCTGCGCGACAATCTCGCCCGCACTAAGATTCCGCACGAATCCGCCCTTGCCTGTGCAGCAAAACGCGCAACCCACGCGGCAGCCAATCTGGGAAGATAGGCAAATGGTGTAGCGCGCCTCGCTTTGCTTTTCGCCACCCTCGCCGCTTTGCTCCTCGCGCATTTGCAACAGCACTGCCTCGTAGCTATGCCCATCTTGCGTGCCAAAGAGATATTTCTTGCTGCCATCAACGCTATGCTCAACTTTCAGAATCTTCACGCATTGTGTCGTGAAAGTCTCCTTGAGCGCGGCGCGAAGTTCTTTTGAGACATTACTCATCGCGTCAAAATCGTCAATATAGCGATGATAGAGCCAACCATAAATTTGCTTCGCGCGGTAGCTTGGCGCAAACTCGCGCGCGAGCTCATCGAGCGTGTAATCATAAATATTGCGCATAGTGTTCTTTGATATACGATTCTAGCTTTGCGTTTGAGAGCTTGAAGTTTGCCATAAAGTCCTCATGCGCATTTTCGTTTGCGTAGTTTGTGATACAGAAGATTCCAAACGCTGGAATCTTGAAATGCTGCGCCACGCGCAAAACCGAGAAAAACTCCATGTTTTCATACGCGATTCCGCGCTCTAAAAATTGCAGCGCGAGGTTGGAATCGGTCGTGATGTAGTTGCTGCTATTGACAAGGATTCCGCCAAGTGGCGAGTCGCCCGCAACGATGACGTTTTCGAGCGGTGTATAAGACTTTTTCTCCCATAATGAAAGCTCGATTTGCGTTGCGGCGCTTGCCTCAAACACACTCAAGAGCGGCAATGTGGGGTCGTAACTCCCCGCGCTGCCGATGAAGATGAGAATCTCGGGATTCTTTTGCAGCACGAGCTGCGTGAGATGTAGCGCGCATTCGACAAGCCCAATGCCGATGGTTTGCGCAAACGCAAAGCTTTCCATTTTGCCCGCACAGAGGAACATTAGAGCCTCACATCGATGTTGCGCGTGCGCAAATATTGCTTGAGCGCATAAATTTCAATCTCTTGGTAGTGGAACACGCTCGCCGCAAGCGCCGCGTCTGCGCCCGCGTTAAATGCTTGCGCGAAATGCTCCATCGCTCCCGCACCGCCGCTTGCGATGATGGGCAGCTTGCAAACCTCGCAAAGCGCATGCAGCGATTCCAAATCATACCCCGCTTTTGTGCCGTCTGCGTCCATGCTTGTGAGCAGAATCTCGCCCGCGCCGCGTTCACGAATTTCATGTGCCCAATCAAGCAGCCGCGTTTGCGTCTTTTGCCGCCCGCCGTGCGTGTGTGCAAACCAAGTCTTTTGTTCAGAATCAAACTTGATGTCAATCGCCACGACAACGCATTGCGAGCCAAATCGTTGCGCCGCGTCTGTGATGAGCTGCGGATTCTGCAGCGCTGCCGAGTTGATGCTGACTTTGTCGCAACCCGTTGCGAGCACGCGCGAGAAGTCATCGAGGCTTCTGATTCCGCCGCCAACGCAAAGCGGAATGAAGACATGCCGCGCGACTGATTGCAACACATCAAACAACAAATCGCGCCCCTCGTGCGTGGCGGTGATGTCGAGAAACACGAGCTCATCTGCGCCTTCGTCATTGTAGCGCTTCGCCACCTCGACTGGGTCGCCCGCATCGCTTAGCCCCACGAAATTGACGCCCTTGACAACGCGCCCATTTTTGATATCAAGACAAGGGATAATGCGCTTGGTATTCATGCCATTCCTGTGCGATTTAGGTTACAAAGTGTGTTATAATACCAAATGCCTTGTTGGATTGCAAGAGGACAGCAAAGGGAGAGGCATGGTTAGTTCCAAAGCCCATGTGCCCAAGAAACACTTCGGGCAGAATTTTTTGCACGATGTGTCCGTGCTCGATACAATCGTCCAATCCATTCCCCATGCGCATGATTGCCGCATTGTTGAGGTGGGGGCTGGCTTGGGTGATTTAACCAATCGGTTACTTGATTGTGGTCGGATATTGGCATTTGAGATTGATAGGGACTTGCAAGCCCATCTTGCTCAAAGGTTTGATAGAGAGCTGCAAAAGGGTTCTTTGGAGTTTGTGTTTGGCGATGTCTTGGAGTTTTGGCAGGGCGAGAATCTATTAGATTCTGCCTATATGCTCGTATCCAATCTGCCCTATTATATCGCCACAGCGATTGTTGTGCGTGCATTGCATGATTGCTTGTGCAAGGCAATGGTTGTGATGGTGCAAAAAGAGGTCGCGCAAAAGTTTTGCGCGGTTTCTGGCAGCTCGGCACTATCTGTGCTGGCGCAAAGCGTTGGCGAGTGCATGTGGGTTTGCGATGTGAGCGCAAGCGCGTTTCGCCCTGCGCCAAAGGTCGATTCGGCTGTGTTTAAAATCGTGCGTCATGCCGAGATTCCGCCGCGCCTCGAAAACCTCTTGCAAGCCGCCTTTGCCGCGCCGCGCAAAACTCTGCACAACAACCTTGCGAAAAGCTACTCCAAGAATCTTCTTGCACATGCGTTTGAAGCGCTTGAACTTGTGGCAAATGTGCGCCCGCATGAGCTCAACACACCGCAATATCACCAGTTGTATAGAATACTCGAAAAAGGCGAAACCAATGGAGAATAACGAAGGAAGGGAACAAGAAAACAGGAGCGATTCGACAGAAGGCAAGGAAAAGACAGATTCAAAAGAAGGCACGAACAAGCGGCGATTCCCCCGCAGGACGCGCGCCAAAAGCCCCGAAAACCGCAAAAAACCCGCGCCAAACGACAAGGCGGGCGAGAAAAAACACAAAAGTGCAGAGGGCGAGCGGCGCGCGAAGAACCCTGCACGGGACGATTTGAATCTGATGAGCGACCTCAAAAAAGGCGTGGAGATTAACGACAAGATTCAGCAAAGCCGCGTGGCAACGCACCATAGCGTGGATAAGAATCCCACAGGCAAGGTGCGCATCACGCCGCTTGGCGGGCTTGGCGAGATTGGCGCAAATATCACGGTGATAGAGACGGAGAATAGCGCGATTGTCGTTGATGTGGGCATGAGCTTTCCCGAAGCGGGCATGCATGGTGTCGATATTCTCGTGCCCGATTTTAGCTATTTGGAGATTATCAAAGACAAAATCGCGGGCGTGGTGATTACGCATGCACATGAAGACCATATCGGCGCTGTGCCTTATCTTTATAAAAGAATGCAATTCCCGCTCTATGGCACGCCGCTGCCGCTTGGCATGATTTCGAGCAAGTTCGACGAGCATGGGCTCAAGAAGTTTCGCTCGTTGTTTCGCGTTGTCGAGAAGCGCAAGCCGATTGTGATTGGCGATTTCGAGATTGAATGGATTCACATCACGCATTCGATTATCGATTCATCGGCGCTCGCGATTCGCACGAGCGCGGGCGTGATTTTGCACACGGGCGATTTCAAGATTGACCACACGCCGATTGACGGATTCCCAACCGATTTGCACCGCCTCGCGCATTATGGCGAAGAGGGCGTTTTGGCGATGCTAAGCGATTCGACAAACTCGCACAAGGCGGGCTACACGCAAAGCGAAGCGACCGTGGGACCGACATTTGATAATCTATTCGCAAAAGCCACCGGGCGCGTGATTATGAGCACATTTAGCAGCAACATTCACCGCGTCTATCAGGCGATTGAGCATGGAATCAAATATAGCCGCAAAGTCGCTGTGATTGGGCGCTCTATGGAAAAAAACCTCGAGATTTCGCGCCAGCTTGGCTATATCAACCTGCCGCAAAATATTTTTATCGAGGCGCATGAGGTCGATAAATACCCCGATAACGAAGTGCTTATCGTTACGACAGGCTCACAAGGCGAGACGATGAGCGCGCTCTATCGTATGGCAACAGACGAGCATCGGCATATCAAAATCAAGCCCACAGACCATGTCATCATCTCGGCGAAGGCGATTCCGGGCAATGAGACGGCGATTGCGACCGTGATTAACTTCCTCATGAAAGCCGGCGCGCGCGTTGCCTACCAAGACTTTAGCGAAATCCATGTGAGCGGGCACGCGGCGCAAGAAGAGCAGAAGCTGCTTTTGCGGCTCATCAAGCCCAAGTTTTTCTTGCCCGTGCATGGCGAGTATAGCCATATCCACAAGCACCGCGAAACGGCGATTAAATGCGGCGTGGCGGAGAAGAATATCTTGCTCATGGAAGACGGCGACCAGATTGAGATTACGCCCACGACAATGCGCAAAGTCAAGAGCGTGCGCACGGGCAAGAGCTACATCGACAATCAAATCAGCCGAGAAATCGAAAACGATGTCGTGCTCGATAGGCAAAAAATGGCAAACGAGGGCGTGTGCTTTCTCGCCGCCGAGATTCTAAGCAAAGAGGCGAAATTCGCCGACAAGCCGAAGTTTAACTTGCTCGGAATCATCGGGCACAAAGAGGAGCGCAGCTACACCAAAGAGCTCGAGGACGCGCTCACGCTCTTCCTTTCTGCATGCAAAAAAGAGACGCTTGGCAATGCGCGCGCGCTCGAAAACGAGATGCGGAATCTGCTCAAAAAGCAGCTGTTTAAGAAGACCAAGCGCTATCCCGCGATTGTGATTTCGCTCTTCTTGCGCTAGGAATCGCGATGTCGGGGGTTGAAATTTTCGAGCAAACCCTGCGTTTGCAGGCAGACGCGCTGTTGTTTGCGAGCCAGAATCTCGATGAAAGGCAGATTGAGAGGGCGATTGCGATTCTCTACAACACGCGTGGCAAGGTTGTTGTGAGCGGCGTGGGCAAGTCGGGGCTTGTGGGCGCAAAGATTGCCGCGACACTCGCGAGCACGGGCACGCCGAGCTTTTTTTTGCACCCAACCGAAGCCATGCATGGCGATTTGGGCATGCTGCAAAAGGGCGATTGCTTGCTCGCGATTAGTTATAGCGGCGCGAGCGAGGAGCTGCTCGCGCTGTTGCCGCATATCAAGCGGCTTGAGATTCCACTTGTCGCGATGAGTTGCGCGCAAAATAGCGCGCTCGCAAGCGCGGCAGACGCATTTTTGAGCGTCTTTGTGCGCCAAGAATCATGCCCGCTTCACATCGCCCCAACGAGCTCGACAACGCTCACGATGGCGCTTGGCGATGCGCTTGCAGGCGCGCTCATTCAAAAGCGCGGCTTTGGCAAGGAAGATTTCGCGGCTTTGCACCCGGGCGGCACGCTCGGGCGGCAGCTTTTTGTGCGTATCAAAGACATCATGCGCACGCGCAATCTGCCGCTTATTGCGCCGTCTATGCCGCTTAAAGATGCAATTGTTGCGATGAGCGAGGGGCGACTCGGAAGCGCCATTTTGGTCGAAGACAACCGATTGTGCGGGATTTTGAGCGATGGCGATTTGCGCCGTGCGATGATGCGCCCCGATTTTGATTTTGCCGCGCCTTGTGCGCGCTATGCGACAGCAAACCCGCTGTATAGCGATGATTGCGAGGCTTTGGCTGTCGAGATTCTGCGCAAAATCGAATCGCATAAAATCCAGCTGTTGGTGATGACAGATTCTCAAAAACATGTCGTTGGTGTCGTGCATTTGCATGATTTGATTGAGGCAAAGATAAAATAAATATTGCCAACAATGACAAGCAAAAGGAGGAAGAATGGACATTTTGGTGAGTATCATTATCCCTGCTTACAACACAGAATTTGTCGTGGGCAATGCGATAATGAGCGCTCTTGCGCAAGAGCTCGAACCTGTCGGGGAGGGGGGGGGCAGAAATAGAGATTCTGCTTGTCGATGATGGCAGCAGCGATGGCACATTGCGCACTGCAAGTGAGATTGCCGCGCTCGATTCACGCGTTCGCGTGATTGCGTTGCCCCAAAATGTCGGCACGCTCGCTGCGCGCATTGCGGGCGTGCAAGAATCGCGCGGCGAGTTTGTGCTATTTTTGGATAGCGATGATGTTTTGCCAAAGCACGCTGTGGCAGCCTATTTGCGGGCATTGCGTGGCGAATCGGACGTGGATATTGTGTTTGCCAACCGCATTACGCATAGCGCAAATGCGCAAAAGATTACGCGCAATTTCGCACATCTTGCCGCGCCCTGTGCGCTGTTTGGGACGCAAATCTTTGCCGAAGTTTTTGCGACCAAAACATGGCATAGCCCGCGCTGGACGCAAACAGGCAAGCTCTATACACGCGCGATTTTGTTGCAAGCCATCGCCTTTTTGCGCGAGACATGGGGCGAGATTCCGCATGGAATCGCAAACTTTGAAGATGCACTTTTGAGCTTTGCAGTCTTGCAATTTGCGCAAAAGGCGCTCGTGATTGATGAGGTTTGCTATGAATATTTATGGCGCAATCGGGACGAAAAAGTGCGCACGCTTCTGTATCCGAACGGGGATTTGCGCTATGGCGTGCGCATGATTGAGCTTATGTCGTCTCTTGCAAACGCACAAAAAGTGCGCGATTCCGCGCTTTTTAGGCATGCGAGCGCGCTTGTGCAACATCTCAAATGGTTCTATTACGCTGGGCTGCGGCATGGCGATGTCTTTCTTGCGCTTGATTCTACAAACAAGGCGAGCATTTTCCCCATTTATTTGCGCGCTGTGGCAAGCAGCATGCGCTACGGCAAGCGCGGGCGCGCGGTTGCGCGAATGTTGCTATTTATGATAAGTTTGGGTAGAATCAGGCGATAGGAACAAAAAGCTAGGAGGCGCTGTGTTTGAGAAGATTGACTTGTTGATACGCGGCATTGAGACGTCGAGAGAAGAGATTGAGATTCTGCTTAGCATGGCAAAGATTTCGTTTTTGGACTATATTCTTATCAAGCGCGGAGAGCAGCTCCCGCCCGATGGCGTGGGGACTTGGACATTGCAGCAGATTGATATGGAGGTTGCGCAGCTGCGTGAGCACATTGAGGCGCTCGAGAAAATCAAGAACGAAATTTTGATGTAAAATCTCGAATCTCGCCCAAAATTTAAGCAACATATAAGCTAATGGGCGATACAATCACACTTCCAAAGTTGGAAAGGCACATTGTTTGCCTTGCTGATTTTGTGTTGTTCTTTGAAACCAATCCATATTCGGTTTTATGATCTTTGACAACTAAGCAAGAATCAAAGCTGTCTTGTCGCTTGCAAGAGTGCAAGCAAAACAAGTTCCCTTTTTGGGCAGCTTTTTCTTTTGTTAACACAACAATTTCTTATTCTTATGAGTGATGCTTGTGAGCAGAGGAAAACTCGGAATCGGACGGACATGTTCGGTTCGCAATTTCATGGGTTGAGGTTGGGCAGTTCATGCTCGATTCTCAATCTGAAAATTTGAGCGTTGGACTCAATTTTCAAACGCGAATTGCAAAGGATTTTGCGGTGATTTTGTGGGTTGTTGAGAAAAATGCGATTGAGCGCACTTTTGGTGCGTGATTGAGCATTTTTTGAAAACTCCCGCAAAAGCGCCCAAAAGCCGAAGCAATTCTTTTTATGGAGAGTTTGATCCTGGCTCAGAGTGAACGCTGGCGGCGTGCCTAATACATGCAAGTCGAACGATGAAGCCCTAGCTTGCTAGGGCAGATTAGTGGCGCACGGGTGAGTAACGCATAGATAACATGCCCTTTAGTCTAGGATAGCCACTGGAAACGGTGATTAATACTGGATATTCCTTACGAGGGAAAGAGGCTCTCAATAGAGAATTTTGTCTTTTGAGTTCTTTTGCAAGTTGCAAGGACATTGCTTCATTGCGGTGTATGCCAAATACGCCTCATTCGCAATGCCTTCACAACCTGCAAAATCTCCTCAAAATCCTGCAATTCTCGCACATGATTTGGTTGTGCGAAAATTCTAGGATTTGGAATGAGAAATCGATGTTGCGTAGAAAAAATCGAAGCGTAGCATACTTGGCGTATGTGAGCAAGATTTTTTCAAGCTCATCGATTTATCGTCCAAAGCCGAATTTTTTATTGAGAGCTTTCGCTAAAGGATTGGTCTATGTCCTATCAGCTTGTTGGTGAGGTAATGGCTTACCAAGGCTATGACGGGTATCCGGCCTGAGAGGGTGAACGGACACACTGGAACTGAGACACGGTCCAGACTCCTACGGGAGGCAGCAGTAGGGAATATTGCTCAATGGGCGCAAGCCTGAAGCAGCAACGCCGCGTGGAGGATGAAGGTTTTCGGATTGTAAACTCCTTTTGTGAGAGAAGATAATGACGGTATCTCACGAATAAGCACCGGCTAACTCCGTGCCAGCAGCCGCGGTAATACGGAGGGTGCAAGCGTTACTCGGAATCACTGGGCGTAAAGAGTGCGCAGGCGGGGTAGCAAGTCAGATGTGAAAGGCTATGGCTTAACCATAGAACTGCATTTGAAACTGTTACTCTTGAGTATGGGAGAGGTAGGTGGAATTCTTGGTGTAGGGGTAAAATCCGTAGAGATCAAGAGGAATACTCATTGCGAAGGCGACCTACTGGAACATTACTGACGCTCATGCACGAAAGCGTGGGGAGCAAACAGGATTAGATACCCTGGTAGTCCACGCCCTAAACGATGAATGCTAGTTGTTGCCCTGCTTGTCAGGGCAGTAATGCAGCTAACGCATTAAGCATTCCGCCTGGGGAGTACGGTCGCAAGATTAAAACTCAAAGGAATAGACGGGGACCCGCACAAGCGGTGGAGCATGTGGTTTAATTCGAAGATACGCGAAGAACCTTACCTAGGCTTGACATTGATAGAATCTGCTAGAGATAGCGGAGTGCCCTTCGGGGAGCTTGAAAACAGGTGCTGCACGGCTGTCGTCAGCTCGTGTCGTGAGATGTTGGGTTAAGTCCCGCAACGAGCGCAACCCTTATCTTTAGTAGCCAGCAGGTGAAGCTGGGCACTCTAGAGAGACTGCCGGGGATAACCCGGAGGAAGGTGGGGATGACGTCAAATCATCATGCCCCTTATGGCCGGGGCTACACACGTGCTACAATGGCGTAAACAAAGGGAAGCGAGCCGGTGACGGTAAGCAAATCCCAAAAATAACGTCTCAGTTCGGATTGTAGTCTGCAACTCGACTACATGAAGCTGGAATCGCTAGTAATCGCAGATCAGAATGCTGCGGTGAATACGTTCCCGGGTCTTGTACACACCGCCCGTCACACCATGGGAGTCGGAAATGCCCGAAGTCGGTGACCTAACCGAAAGGAAGGAGCCGCCGAAGGCAGGTCCGGTAACTGGGGTGAAGTCGTAACAAGGTAGCCGTATCGGAAGGTGCGGCTGGATCACCTCCTTTCTAAGGAAGAAGTAAGGGTTGGATTGCTGTTTGGTTGTTAAGGGCCGGGGAGACCGGTCAGTGATAACACAAGGCTTCCGGTGGCGATGCGCCCAGGGGAAACACCCGTACCCATCCCGAACACGATGGTTAAGCTCTGGGCGGCCGATGATACTATACTGGAGACGGTATGGGAAAGCAGGCGGCTGCCGGATTAAAAAAGAAAGAAACAGCCGGAAGGCTGTGATTAGGGGGCTTAGCTCAGTTGGGAGAGCACCTGCCTTGCAAGCAGGGGGTCGAGAGTTCGAATCTCTTAGTCTCCATAGCAGTAGAAAGCTACTGCGGATCGTACCTTGAAAACCGAATACCGAGAAGAAAGTATCAACCGCAAAGAATAGGAGAAATGGAAACATTTCGTATTTTTTGAAAGAAATGACATCAAAAGAAACAAAAGCCGTGAGCGCTACGCTAGGCGCGAAGCGGCAGGCACCATAAAAGGTGCAGGGGAAGCAGATATCCTGATAGGATGTCTGCATAATAAGCTGACGTGCGAAGCACGGCAGCGTTTGCTGGTCAAGCAAAGAAGGGCACAGGGCGGATGCCTTGGCACTGAGA
>CAMXAV010000010.1 GCA_947179285.1 uncultured Helicobacter sp. | reverse complement strand
TGTCATTGCGAGCGAGCGGCGCGAGCACGGCAATCAACATGCAACGAATCCCGAGCGAGCATTCAAGACGTTAGATTGCTTCGGGCAAGCCCTCGCAATGACAAAATAGCAGAGGTATAAATCTCTTGTGAGAAATGAAGAAATTTCAACGCATAATCATCATAAATTTACGTTTTGATATAATACAATGCGCCCGCTTTGCGGAGCGGGCAACCCACTTTAAAGAATGCAGTCATGTGTAAGCGACATGGCAAACGTCCTTGGCGCGAATTATACCTCAAAATCAAGGTCTTTTTGATGTTTGTTTTTTGAGTTTCATTTGAAACGCTAAGAGACGTGCGGCTACCTTTTGCAGCCGCGTATCTGTGGGCTAAATCTTGCAAATTCTCGCAATAATCTCCATCGTCTGCGCTGCGTTTTTGTCGATTCCAAACTCAAGCGAGCGCGCATAGTTTTCCTCTTGCACGCGCCTAAGCAACGCAGAATCCGACAAGAGCGCGTCTATCTCGCGAGCAATGGCATAATCTGTCGGATTTTGCATGAGCCATCGCGGCGCAAGCAGCTCGCCGCCGCCGCATTGCCGCGTTGTAATCACCGCGCAGCGGCTGTGCATTGCCTCGAGAATCACATTCCCAAACGGCTCGTAATGCGTTGGAAACACAAACACAGACGCGAGCGCGTAGAAACCCCAAACATCGCTCCGCGCGCCCAAAAAGCGCACGCGTTCTTCGATTTGCAGCCGCTTTGCATGCGCCTTGTATGCGTCCAAATGCCGCTCTTTGCCTAAAATTAGCAGCCACGCGCGGCTTTGCAGGCGCGCAAAAACGTCGAGCAGCTCGTGCACGCCCTTGCGCTTGTAGCCGCTGCCCACATACAAAATCACGGGCAGCTCGCCCAAACAAAGCTCGGCGCGAAGCCTCTCTGCGCTCGCGCTGTGCGCCTCTTGTTCCTCCTCACTATGCAGCGGGATTCCGTTATACACAACGCTAATCTTCTCGGGCGCGACACCATAACAATCGATAATATTGCGCTTGACCATCTCCGAAATCGCGATGAGATGTTTGGCATGCGCAAAGCCGCGCGCCTCGATATGCGTATAGGCGAGGTTTAGCAGCGTATAGGGGAAACCGCCCTTGATGCGCATATAATGCCGATGCACGCCGTCTCCAACGCGCAGCACATCGGCGCAACTCACCCTATCGAGCGAGAAAAAAAACCGCGAGGAATCGCGCGCAAGGCAAACTTGCACATCGAACAACCACGCGCGCAAGCCCGACAAAATCCACTTCGGAATCGTGGAATGCAAGATGTCATACTCGATTCCATTCTTGCCAAGCTCCTCGCAAAGCCGCTCGAGATAGATTTCTGCGCCGCCAAACGCGCGCTTGTTGGCGCGCACAATCGTGAGCCTAAGCATTTTGCGCCTCTTGCTCTGTTTTCTTGCCAAAGCAAAGCTCGCCCTTGTCGTAATAGCAGCCCGCGAAGCTGCCCTCGCTCATTTGCGCAAAAAGCGTTTGTAGCTGCGCGGCGACTTTTGCGGGGCAAAAAAACTCTTGCACGAGTGCGAGGCTGTTTTGCACAATCGTTTCGCAACGCGCAGAATCGGTGAGCAAATCGGGCAGCTGCTCGGCAAGATGTTCTTCATCGCAGCGCACATAATGCACATTTTCGACAAAGCCAAAGCTTTGCATGCCGCAAAACGGCGCGCACAAAAGCAGCGCATGATTTGCCGGAATCTCGAGATATTTGCGCACGAAAATATCCAAATGGCTGCCGTCTGTGTAGCTCACGCGTGAGCGGCGCAAGGCATCGTTAAATAGCATATTCAAAAGCGCATTGCTCCAATAGCTGCGCTTGTGGTGGCGGTTGAGCGCCTTGCGCAATTTGTGCAAAAGCCAAGGGTTATAGAGGTGAATCTTGCGTATTTTCTTCGCGCTCTCATAGACGCTCTTGCGCCGCGCATAGAACACGCCAAGCACAGAGAAATCATAGCTCTTGCGGCGCACAGAGACATTGAGCTCTTTGTCGCCTAGCACATGGCGAATCGGGATAATGCGCGAATCGTCAAAATAGCTATTGCCAAGCGTGGGGTTGATGTCCATATCGCCAAAGAAAAACTCGGGCTCGGGCGATTCATTGATATAGCCGCGCTGAATGCCGCCGAAAATATAGGCATTTTTCGGAATCGCCTCCCAAAAGGCTTTGGTTTCAGGATACCAATCGCTACGCACATTGAAGCAGCATATAGGCTTGTTGCAATCATGCAGAATCTCGAGCACGCGCGCGCCGTGAATGATGAGCTCGCGATAATTGGGCGTGTAGTAGCGGTAATCGCCCCATTTCTTGCTGTGGCTCGCGGCACGAATACTAAAAAGATGCGGCAGCAAGATGTCATTTTCATCGATGAACGCGCGTACATAGCCGTTGTCGTGCAGCTTGCTTGCGTCAAAAACATTGCAGCGAAAATGGGCATGCAACATATCGATGAGAACAAGCTCCGTTGGCAAGCGGTCGAAGCTCTTTTCAAAAAACAATCCGAGTGTTGGTTTATGCGCCATTGCGTCCCCTTAGTGCTCCAAAAAGCAGAAGTGCGAAAAGCGCGTTGCGCTGCCAAAAGTTGAACTCGACAAGCGCAAAACACAAAAACGACACAACCGCGAGCCAAAAAGCCTGCGCACGCGCCGTGTGCGGGGCAGGAGCGCCGCGCAACAAGGCGAAGAGAAACGCGTAAAAAGACAGCAGCGCGAACAAGCCATATTCGACAAGAATCTGCACGAACAGGTTATGCGCATGCCACATGTTGCGGTATTCCTCGCCGCCAAGAAGTTTGGAAAAGTCGATGTCCATAAACGCGCCAGCGCCAAGCCCAAACAGAAGCCGCCCACTCTCGAGATAGGCGCGCAAGCCTTCAAACCAGAGCGTGGGGCGCGGCTCGTTGCCATAGAGAATCTTGAGCATGAACACTTCGATGTGGAACACAAAAAAGCCAGCGCCAAGCAACACGAGGCACGCGAGCGCGAGCAATACGAACTTTTTGTTGATTTTTTCGCGCCGATTCCAAAGCAAGAATAGAATCACACATAGCGCCATGATGGCGATTGCCGCGCGGCTAGCAAGCAAGAAGAGGCTCGCGCCAACGGCAGCAACGCCAACAATGGCGAGGGCGCGCACGCGCGGGAGTTGCGCCGCGCAAAAGGGCAGAAGCAGCACGAAGCTTAGGGTTGCGAAGATGGCGGCGAGGTTGGGGTTGTCGTAGAAATAGAATCGCGAGACGAGCTCGCCGCTGCTGTTTATGTAGGTGAATTGCGTGTGCGGGGTGCAATAGAAGCGCCAAAGCCCGATTCCAAGCAGCAGCACGGAATGCACGGTTGAGGGCACAAGCAGCGCCCAAAAAAGCGCGCAATCGCCGAGCGGAAGCAGGCGCAAGAGCCAAAACAGCGCGCAGCCAAAGACGAGGATTTGCCCAAAATAGGCGAGGTGGAATCCCCAAAAATCGGGGTTTGCCGCGTTTGGAATGACAAGCAGCGCGACAAACGCAAGCAACATGACACTCGGCACATCGAGCGGCGCGATGCGGCGCAGAATCACAACGGCGAAGCCACAGATGACGCAAACAAGCAGCACAACCGCGCACACCTTGCGCAGCGGCGCGAGCGGGAGCATGAAAACCGCCAAGCCAAGACATGTCAAAAAGGCGCAAAACAGCAATGAGGCGAGGCGCTCGCGCGTGTCAATAGCATGAGACATCGATGTCGGCGACCATTTCTGCGGTGATTCCGCTAATGGAATGTTGGATAGAGAGAGGCTCGCCCAAGACAAAGGGACCACTTAGCGTGAGCTTGTCGACGACTTGCGGCTTGAGCACGGCAAGCAGCTTTGATTTCGCGTTTGTCGGCGGGGGGCTTAGCTTTGTTGTCATAATGCATGTCTTCATCGGCAGCTTGCCTGTGGGCGTGATTGTGCCGCTAATGAAAAACGTGGGCGCGTATGTGAGCGTGCGCGAGCTCAAGTTCACATCGACAGGCATCAGCATTTTCTTGGACGCAAACTCGAGCAAGAACGGCGCAATGGCTGGAATCAGGCAGGCGAAGATGATGAGAATCTTGCGTGCAGCGCCATGCACCATCATTCCGAGCACGAAAATCAGCACAAACAGCACGAGCGCGCCGGCGAGAAACAGCCACGCATAGAGGTTGAAACGCATGATGTAGGGGAGAAAAGAGGAAAGAAACTCGAGCGCAACGTCCATTGTGCCTCCTATGCCTTACGTGATGCTTTTTCGGCGATTCCGCTTGTGCCCATGCGCCGCGCGAGCTCGCTCAAAACATGCTCGGGCGCGACATCGACAAACGCGAGCCCAACAAGCAGATGATACAACACATCGGCAGCCTCATAGACGATGTCGTTTTTGTCTTTGTCTTTGATTGCAAAGGCGAGCTCGGCGGATTCTTCGACAATCTTCTTGCCAATCGTGTTTTCACCCTTGGCGAAGAGCTGCGCTGTATAAGATTGCGTCTTGTCGGCGCTCTTGCGCTCGCAAAGCGTGTGGTAGAGTGTCTCGATGACGCCATAGGTTGCAATCTGCTTGCCCACATCCTCGCCCTCTGCGCCCTCACTTTGCGCAGCGCCATCTAGCCCAATCTCGCGAAAGAAGCAGCTATGGTGCAATGTGTGGCACGCATCGCCCTTTTGCTGCACGCACAAAAGCAGACAATCGCTGTCGCAATCCACCCACAGCCGCAGCAGCCTTTGCGTGTTGCCGCTCGTCTCGCCCTTTTTCCAAATGCGATTCTTCGAGCGCGAGAAATAATGCACCTCTTTTGTGGCGAGCGTGCGCTTTAGCGCCTCTTCGTTCATATACGCGAGCATCAGCACAGCGCCGCTTTCGTCTTGCGCAATGGCGGGGATTAGCGGTGTGCGATTCCAATCGATTGTGTGCATTAGGGCTGTCCTTGTGTAGAGAGGATTTTTTGGCGCAAGGGCGAATCTGCGCCATCAATCCAAAGATTGGGCGTGCTGCCGCCGGGGGCTAGGAAAATCTGCGCGTCTTTGTTGTTGCGCAGCGCTTCGTTGAATCGCCCCTGCGTCTCGATGGCGCGCAACTCCAAGAGTTTCTCGCTAAGGCTTTGCTTGATGGCGTTGTTCGCCTGCTCGCGCGCCTTTGCCTCAATCAGAATCGCATCGGCGATTCCCTCTGCATGAATGCGCTTTGCCTGCGCCTCGCCGCCCGCTTGCTCTATCATCTTTTGGGCTTCTTCTTTGACGCGGGCAATCTCCTCTTTGGCGCGTTGCGCCTCTTGCTGTGCAACTTGAACGAGCTGAATCTGCTCGCGCACGGCTTCGGGCAGCAAGATATTTTTGAGCGTGAAGGATTGCAACACGACAGGCGTATTGGGAATGCTGGCAAGATAGGCACGCAACGCGCCAAGAATCTCGGACGCGATGATGTCGCGTTTGTTGGGCAGCTCTTCGGCGCTATAATGCCCCAAAACATCGCGCACAATGCCTTGCGCTGGTCCCACGATGAGCCGTTCGTCCCAATCCTCTGTGTATTCCGAAATCGTTTGCGGAATCTCGTTTTGGTTGAGCGAATATTGAATGCTCGCGTCAATCAACACGCGCAAGCCCGCTTTGTCGAGCGTTACAATCGCGGGGCGCGCGAGCACGGATTGCAACGCTTGGGCACTCGCCATTTCTTGCTGGGGGTTGTTCGAGAAATGCAGCAGCTTGACTTTGGAATCGATGATGATGATGCGCTGAAAAAGCGGGACATAGAAGTGCATTCCCGCGTTCAGCGGGACGGGGTCGAAACGCCCAAAGGTGGCGCGGATTCCCGTTTCGCCCGCGTTGATAATCGCGATGGGGTTGCCGAAGAATGATGCGATGATGAGCAACACAACCACCACAAACAGCGCCGTTTTCATTGCGTTTCCTATGGCTTATTGCTCTTGCTATCAATCCACAGATTCGGCGTGCTGCCGCCTGGGGTCAAGAAGATTTTCGCGTCTTTGTTCTCGCGCAACGCTTCGTTAAACTTGCCTTGCACCTCGATTTGGCGCAAATCGAGCAGCTGGCGCGAGAGGCTATCGCCAATCACCTGATTCGCCTGCGCCTGCGCCTTTGCCTCAATCAGAATCGCGTCAGCATTGCCTTGTGCGTTGATACGCTTTGCCTCTGCCTCGCCGCGCGCTTGGGCGGCGACTTTTTCGGCTTCTTGCTTCGTGCGCTCAACCTCGTTGCGCACGCGCTCGGCTTCTTGCTTGGCAACCTGAACGCGCTGAATCTGCTCTTGCACGCTTGGCGGGAGCAGAATGCTTTTGAGCTGAATCGAGCGCAGCTCGGCGAGCGGATTCTTGAGCGCTTGCAGATTTTTTGTCATCAATGTCGCGACTTTCGCGGCGATTTCATCGCGCTTGCCGGGCAGCTCTTCTGCCGTGTAGCCCCCTATCACATTGCGTGCGATTTCTTGAATCGGCTCGATGATGATGCGCTGTTCCCAATTTTGCGTGTATTCCGAGATGGTTTCGGACACAAACTCGGGATTGAGCGCGTATTGCACGGTCAAATCGATATACACGGGCAAGCCCTTGTTGTCGAGCGTCTGAATCGCGGGGCGAAAGATTGTCGCCTCGCTGCGCGCGCTCGCGCCTTCTTCGCCGTTGCTAAAATTGAGGATTTTCACACGAGAATCGACAACAATGATTCGTTGGAATCCGGGAAAATAGAAATGAATATTTGGATAGAGTGGCGTGGTGTCAAATTTTCCTGTCGTTACGCGGATTCCGACTTCGCCCGCGTTGATGATTGTAAAGGGGCGCACGACAAAAAAGAGAATCACCAAGCCCACAAAAGCATAGAGAAGAATGAGTTTTTTCGTTGGGCGCATGTTCAGTTCAAAATTGAAATTGCTGCCCTTGTTGTTTTTGTCGCCACCGCCATTTGGGGGCTTTTTGTTGCCCCATATCTCGCTATCATCAGGTTCTTTGTCTTTGCGCTCGCTCCATTTTTTCTTGAGATGCTCGTTGAGGTCGATTGGCATGGCTTGTGTCCTTTATTTGACAAAAGTCAGATAGTGTTCAAAATCTGGATTCTTCGCAAGCACAACATCAAAATACGCGCTTTGCAGCTTTTGCGTGAGCTCGCCGCGCGTGCCTTTGCCGATGGGGCGGAAGTCGAGCTCGCGGATAGGCGTTACCTCTGCCGCTGTGCCTGTGAAAAAGGCTTCATCGGCGATGTAGATTTCATCACGTGTGATGCGCCGTTCTTCAACCGCGATGCCGAGCTTGCGCGCAATCTCAACCACCGTTGCCTGCGTAATCGATTCGAGCGAGTTGTCATGCGGGGGCGTGATGAGCTTGCCATTGCGCACGATGAACAGGCACTCGCCGCTGCCTTCAGCCACAAAGCCGCTATCATCGAGCAAAAGCGCCTCGTCAAAGCCGCATGCAATGGCTTCGTATTTTGCCATTTGCGAGTTGACATAGCCGCCGATGACCTTTGCCTTGCCAAAGAACGACTTGACGGGATTGCGCACAAACGATGATGTCTTGACGCGAATGCCTTTTTGCAGCCCCTCATCGCCCAAATACGCGCCCCATTCCCACGCAGCAATCGCGACATTCACGGGCGAGTTTTTGTGGTACACACCCATTGCGCCATAGCCAAGAAAGATAATCGGGCGCAAATAGACATTGCCATCGAAATGATTCCTGCGCAAAAGCTCGATTTGTGCGTTTTGCAGCTGCTCTTGGCTAAACGGGCAATCGATTGCGACAATCTTAGACGAATTGAGCAACCGCTTGGTGTGGCAGGCAAGGCGAAAAATCGCAAGCCCCTTGTGCGTCTGATACGCGCGTGTGCCCTCGAAAACGCCGTTGCCATAATGCAATGTGTGCGTGAGCACATGCACCTTTGCGTCTTTCCACGCGACAAACTCGCCGTCCATCCAGATATATTGGGATTCTTTCATTGTCAAACTCGCTTGTTGAGGTTTAAATCTGCCATTCTATCAAAAAAAATTTAATCGCGGCAAACGCTCTCACAAACACCTTTTGCGCCAATCGCCTCGACGATTCTTTGTGTTAGGATTTCTTTATTTTCAGTCGCGCAAAATGTGAGATAGCGCAGCCCCAAAAGCTCGCATGCGCGGCGCATGTTGCGTTGCACATCGAGCAAATAGGCGATTCCGCGACTCTCGAGCAAATCCGCCTGCGCGTTGCGATGTTTGGCGCTAAGGCGCTGTTGCAGGCTCGCGCTATCGAGCTCGAGCACAATCACCAAATCGGGCATTTTTGGCATCGCGAGGCGATTGAGCGCGCATAGAATCTCGGCGTCAAACCCAAGCGCATACGCGATTCCAGAAACGAGGCTTCTGTCGGAAATGAGCAGCGAATCGGCATTGGGCGCAACCACGCGCGCGTAATGCTCGGCGCGGTCGGCGAGGAACAAAAAAAGCTCGGTCGTCTTGGCGATGTGGTGTTGCAACAGAATCTCGCGCAGCCTCGCACCAAGCTCTGTGCCACCCGGCTCTTTTGTGTAAATCGCGTTTGGAAAATGCCGCTTTAGCGCCGCAATTTGCGTTGTCTTGCCGCTTGTGTCGATTCCCTCGAGTGCTACATACATTTGTAGCCCTTCTCGCGCAGATACGCGCAGGCAGGCTCGGGAACGAGATGTGAGATTTTGCCGCCGTGCTCGAGGATTGCGCGCACGATTGATGAGCTGATGAATGCGTTTTTGAGATTGGGCATGAAATAGATTGTCTCGAGCTCGGGCTTTAGCGATGTGTTCGTGTAGCCCATTTGCAATTCGTATTCAAAGTCGCTCACGGCGCGCAGCCCGCGCACGACAACAACGGTGTTTTGTTCTGTGGCAAAGTCTGCCAAAAGCCCGCAAAAGCCCAGCACCTGCACCTTGCCAAGCGCTAGCGTGCTCTTTTGTATCATCTCGATTCTCTCCTCGAGCGAGAATTGCGGCTTCTTGTTTGCGCTCTGTGCCACCGCGACAATCACACGTTCAAAAATCAGACTCGCGCGGCGGATAATGTCTAAATGCCCGTTTGTGATGGGGTCAAAAGTCCCCGGATACATCGCTGTTTTATACACTCTAGCCCTCCCATCGTTCGTAGAGATGATGCGGAATCTGCAACAAATCGAGCCACTTGCCGACCCAAAAGCGCTCCATATCCTCGAGATTGCGCACATTGGCATAATACGCCGCCACAGGCGGGGCGATGAGCACGCCATAAAGCGAGAGGCGCTGCATTTGCTCGAGCGCGAGCGTGCTAAAGGGCATTTCGCGAGGGGCAAGAAGCAGCTTGCGGCGCTCTTTGAGGCACACGCTCGCGGCGCGCGTGGCGAGGTTGTCGGCGATTCCGCTCGCGATTTTGCCAAGCGTGTTCATGCTGCAAGGCACAATCGCCATTGCCTCGCACAAAAACGAGCCAGACGCGACCTTTGCGCCGATGTCATCATCGCGCAGCCATTGCACATTGTGCCATTTTTCGCGGCGCAAGACTTCGTGCGCGCCGTCTGTGGCGATTGCGTAGCATTCGCGCTCTTTGGCAAGCGCTTCGAGCAGCCTTGTTCCAAGCGTGATGCCGCTCGCCCCGCTTAGCGCAACAACAACGGGCAACACTAGCGCACCTCGACACGTTTTTCGTCAATCACAATCACATCATAGCTCTTGTTTGTGCGCGGATTCTTGACGCGAATCTTCTTGCCCACCGCGCCGTCTTGTTGGGCGATGCCATCAAAGCTTAGAATCACGCGCCCATCATTCACGAGCACAAAGACCATATCGCCGCGCCGAATCACGATTTTGGGCGCAAGGTCGTTTTGGTGCAAAATCGTGCCCTTTGCCGTGTAGGACGCAATCGAGTATTTGTCAATATCGGCTTTTGTGGCGAGCTCGCGCGACATCTTAACAAACGGAATGCGCGTAACATTCACCGAATCGGGGCTAATCACATCGCCAACCTTGAGCTTTTTTGTCGTCTCTATCGCCTCGAGCGTGGCTTTGATTTCGTAGCGAAAATAGATTCTCTTCACCTTGCCAAGCTCGT
Organism: uncultured Helicobacter sp.; assembly: GCA_947179285.1. Lineage (GTDB taxonomy): Bacteria > Campylobacterota > Campylobacteria > Campylobacterales > Helicobacteraceae > NHYN01. Next base: position 843 of record CAMXAV010000010.1, on the reverse strand, counting down.
CTAAGAAGGTTGCGGGGAAGCTGCCTGTGGCGCGTTTTTGGAGCTTTTGCGGGAATTGGAAATCTTGAAAATGCAGCCCATCGAGCGCAACGTTGTTGAGCGGCGTAACGATGACATCTTGCACGAGGATATGGTATTTTGCATATTCATCGACAAACAGGGGACCGATTTTTTCTTCGAGAAACGGCATGCGGTCGTTTTGCGTGCGCACAAACTCGACAATAGTCGAGGTTGGAATCAGCGTGATGTTGTGCTGCTTGAACTTTTCGACAATCACGGACGATTTGGCGCGATAGAGATTTGCCGAAGGTGCGAGCTCGAAGAGCGTGAATAGCGGCGCATTGGGCATGATGAGTTGCGAATCAATCGTGCTGCTGCTAAACTCGTAACGTTTTTCTATTTTGTCGCTAGCAAGCGCGCAACAAACCAACGAACACGCGAGCAAAAGGCGCAACAAAGGGCGTGGCGAAAGGCGCGGCAAAGAGAGCGAAAAGGGGAGCATGGCAGACCTCCGAACAAATTGCGATTCAATCAGATTCAATCATTATATTAAAAATTAGTTATGTTTGGAAAGCGAGGGCTTTTGGTGTGTGGCAGCGATTCTAGCTTTTGCCATTGCGAGCTTACGGGAAGCAAGCAAGCGTGTTGGGGATTCTTTTGGGATTTTTTGATTGTTGATTGCCAACACTCGCTCGCAATGACACATGGAATCTTGTCATGTTGAGGCGAAGCCGAAACATCTCTTTGCCATTGCTCACCGATTCCAAACTCCCAGCCACAGCGCGCAGCGTCTATGTTCGGGTCCCAAAGGCATAACATAGACGAAGCGCTGTGGACTATTGA
>CAMXAV010000009.1 GCA_947179285.1 uncultured Helicobacter sp. | reverse complement strand
AATGCGCAATCATTATAGCTTAAAATAAATTTGCCTTTATGCTTTTTGAGACATTGCGCCAAAAGTGCGTGATTAAAGCCGTTATGATGAATAGGAAAATTGAGCATTGGGTAGATTCCCTTAAACATCTTAGAATCTCCCTCTAAAAAATACGGTGGGTCGCAATAGAAAAAATCGTTCGGATATGCTTCAAACACTTTTTCAAAACTTTGGCATTCCACGCTTAGATTTTGCAGCCTAGAATCTTGCCCCAAATCTTTTAATTTTTGTAAGGCATTTAAATAGCGACTTTTATCCTCATAAATCTTACTCAACCACCCTAAGAATCCGGGTCCATAGCTAAGATTGAAGTTAAAATAATAATCTCGAGCAAGCGTGAGGGAATCGAGTTTGATTTGGGCAGTATTTTGCGAATCTTTATGCCGCTCATTCCAAAAGGCTTTAAGCTCTTGTTTGATATGTGCATAGGTTTCTTTTGTGGGTTCAAGTTTAAGTAGTTCATTATAAAGTTTTTCAGAATCTGCAATCAAAACCTGCCAAAAATTCACCAAAATATCAAAAACATCAAAGGCTTTCACTTCTAAATCTAGCTCTAACGCACTTGAGATTTCTACTCTCCATCACCCCATAAAGGGCGAAACAAGACGCTTTATATTATTTGGAAAATGCTCTAGGATTAACCCAACCGCTAGAGTTTTGCCTCCACCATAGCGCAGAGGGCTTTTGGTATAGCGTTTATAGGTTAGGGATTTGCCTTTGAGAGAATCCAAAAAGCAAGCCCTTTTGTCAGCAAAAGTATCGTCTTGGTAAAAGAGATTTTGCCGCTCCAAAGTTAATATCAATCGAACCCCTTCAAATGTTTAATAATTTGTCCATGAAAACGAGCTTTTGTTCGTATCGAGCCCAATCAATGTTTTTTTGTCTTGTTCGCTTAGGACAAAATCAAAAACATTGATATTTTCTTGCAGTCGATTCTTCTTGGACGTTTTTGGAATCACGCCGATTCCTTGCTCAATCAGAAAGCGCAAGATGATTTGCGCGGGCGTTTTGTTGTATTTCGCCGAAAGATTCTTCAACGTTTGGTTGTCCAAAATCGAACCTTTGCCCGCGATAAAAGGACTCCATGATTGTAGAAGCGTGTTATGTTTTTTCATCGCATCTCGCAAAGGAATTTGTTGCATCAACAAATGCGTTTCGCATTGATTCACCGCCGGAATCACCTCGCATGATTGCACAAAGTCATTATATGCCCTTGCGCCAAAGTTTGAGATTCCAATGCTTTTTAAGATTCCTTGCTTATAAAAGCTTTCCATTGCCTTATACATCGCCTTAGAATGTGGATAGGGCGAATGAATGAGCAATAAATCAATCGTGTCCATTCCTAGAGTTTTAAGCGATTTTTCAATCGATTTTTTTGTCGCATCTTCGCTTGGCGAATCCAAAAGCTTTGTCTCGACAAAAAACTCTTCGCGCTTGAGCCCGCTTGCGCGAATCGCCGCGCCTAGCTCGGCTTCGTTGCCATACATCTGCGCGCTGTCAAAGAGCCGATAGCCAATCTCGATGGCTTCGCTCATTGCCTTTTGCCCGCTTGCACCCGTGAGCGCATACGTCCCAAGCCCCAAAATGGGCATTTGAATGCCATTATTGAGCGTTAGAAATTCCATTTTAACTCCTTGTTTTAAATCGCTAGCAAGCAGGCTTTGGCTCGAAAGCCCTCCAAGTGCAAATAGGCTTGCAACTTTTGCAGATGTTTTGAGAAAATCTCGGCGGTTTTGCATTGTGTTTCCTTTAGTTTGAATGTGGCATTTTGGTGATTGAAATTACAAAATCTTTCTTTTGGTTGCGCAGGGCTTGAATAAATGCTTCTTGGTTGCCTTCAATCGCGCCAAGCTTAATTAAGCCCGGGTAGGGAGGCTGTTTGGCATAGAAGATTCCAACATTGCCCCACGGAGCAAAATAGAAAAAATCTCCGCTTTGCGGGTCATAGTCGCTGCTTTCTTGTGCCCTTAGTTTTTGGGGTAGCGAGGCGATTTTTTCTTTGCCCACATAATCGCTAAAACGAAGCTCCAAAGGCAAGAGATTCCATAAGTCTCGCGCCGCAGCATTCTCAGCCAAAACAAAGATAAAATCATGATTGTCAAATCGCATTTGCACTCGCATATTCTCCCCCTCTTTTGCCCAAAGGTTGCAGGCAAGCCCCAAAAACAGCAACAAAACAAGGCATTTTGGCTGCCGCATATCGCACTCCTTAAAAACTGAATACGCAATTATAAAGCCTAACAGCTACTCTTTGTCAAGGGCTTTTTGCAAAAAATGCGTAAAATTTTAGTAAAATATTTGCCCTCTCCCTCGATTCGTGCTATTTTGTGCTATCATACGCAAAAACCTAAGGAGCACCAATGGCACATCTCTTACGGCTCGTCTATCCCCAATGGCAGGGCGGCGATATTGCGGCGTGGTTTGATGACCTAAGCCCAAAAGAGGCGGCGCAGGGCTATGTCTTGGGCGCGCAGATTCTCGCGCTGCTCGCCGATTCTATCGCGCCTTGCGACACGGCTGTGGTGAATGTCGCGACCGATTTCGCGCTCGATAGCGCGGGGCGGCGCGTTGTGCAAGACGGAATTATCGACAAAGCCGCGCTACTGCAACAGACCAAAGACGCGCTCGCAATCCTTGCGGAGCGCAAGCCCGCGAAGATTCTGACACTCGGCGGCGAATGCGCCGTGAGCGTGCCGAGCTTTTGCTATCTCGCGCGCCTCTATGCCGATGATGTCGCGATGTTGTGGCTGGACGCGCACCCCGACATCGGGCTGCCCGATGATGATTTTTACAAGGGCTACCACGCAATGGCTGTGAGCGCAATCATCGGGCAGGGGGGGCTTACGCAGACCTTTGGGCTGCCCGCTGCGATTGCACCGCAAAAGGCGCTACTCGTGGGCTTGCATTCAGACGAGGCAACGCATTATGCGGCGCGCCAAAGGGAGTTTGGGCTCGAATCTCTCGCGCCAAAAGAGGCGACAGATTCTAAAAATGTCTTGCAATGGCTCGAAAAAGTCGGGGCAAAAAAGGTTGTGATTCATCTTGATTTAGATGTGCTCGACCCAAAAGAACTCTATGCCGCTGTGAGCAATACGGGGCAAATGAGCATGGAACAAGTATTGCAAATCATTCAAGACGTGGCGCAAAAATATGATGTGGTTGGGCTAAGTGTCGCCGAACATTTTCCAAGACTGCACATAAAGCTTAAGAGGCTTTTGCAAGCTTTGCCGCTCGTAAAAGAAGTTTAGGATAAATCGCAAAGGAACATCAATGCAATGTTATATTGTCGATGCGTTTAGCGATAGAATCTTTGGCGGGAATCCCGCTGCGGTTTGTGTGTTGTATGATAAATGGTTGCCCGATTCCATTATGCAAAATATCGCCAAAGAACATAATCTCTCTGAAACGGCATTTTGCCTTTGCCAAGATGGCGCGTATGCGTTACGATGGTTTACGCCAACACATGAAGTCGACCTCTGTGGGCATGCCACACTCGCAAGTGGCTTTGTCGTTTTAAATTGCATCGATAAGACGCAAAATCAGGTCGCCTTTAAGACGCAAAGCGGAATCCTCTATGTGCGCAAGCAAAATCATGGAGATTCCAAACTCTATGAGCTCGATTTACCGAGTTATGCGCTTTCAATGCTTGAGCCCACATCGGCGCGATGTGCGCAGATGGAGCATGCGCTCGGGCTTGTGCCGCTCGAAATGTGGCTTGGGCGCGATTTGGTGTGTGTGGTGAAAGACGAGGCAGAGGTGCGGGGCTGTCGCCCAAATTGGGACGCCCTGCTTGGCATAGAAGGCGCGCTTTGCCATATCACCGCGCGCGGAAGCGGCACTTTTGATTGTGTGAGCCGCAGCTTTGCGCCCAAACTTGGGGTTCGCGAAGACCCCGTTTGTGGCTCGGGGCATTGCCATATCGTGCCGCTTTGGGCGCAGAAGCTCGGCAAGACAGAGCTTGTCGCCTATCAGGCATCGGCGCGTGGCGGCGTGCTCTATGCGCGCAATCGGGGCGAGAGGGTGAGCCTCTCGGGCAGCGCCGTGTTGTTTTCGCGCAATGAGATTATTGAGCAGAATCTGCAAAAATGGCTTTAGAAATCGTTACAATATGTGGGCGAGATTCTTTAAAAGGAGTATCAAATGAACGATGTTTTTGTGAGCAAAAATGCCCAAGAACTTTGTGCGTATGCGAAAGAAAAATATGGCGATGAGCTCGAATTTTTATGGCAGAAATTTCCAAAAAACGCCGTTTTGCGCAAGAAAGAAAGCAAGAAATGGTACGCGGCTTTTTTGGTTGTTGACAAAACCAAGCTCGGCTTAAAAGAATCGGGCGATGTCGAGATAATCAATCTCAAGCTCGACCCGCAAGATGTCTTGGCATTTGTCGATAATGAGTTTTGCTTCAAGGCATGGCACATGAACAAGAAACATTGGATTAGCATTTTGCTCACGGGCAAGACATTGCCACTCAAACAACTCTATCAATTTTTAGACGAAAGCTATGCGCTCGCCTAAGCTTGGAATCTCAAGGCAAGATTCCAAGCCAAGCTGCCCCTATGCCTTCGTATCAATCGCAATTCCGCTCTGCAAGGCGCTTGCGAGCCCAAGCTGCAATGCCTTCGCGTTGTCTCCGCTTAGGCTAAACTGAAAGCTGCCGCCGATAGCCTCCGCGACAGCCTTTATCGTTGGCTCTTGCCCCGATTCTGCGCGCTGCCTCATTTCCTCGAGCCGCTTCTCCTCCTCTCTCTTTTCTTCAAGCCGCTTTTGTTCGAGCCGCTCTTGCTCTTTCTTTTCCTCTCGCTTCCTCTTCGCGTTCGCTGCGGCAATCTTGCCGTCAGGGTCGCTGCTGCCGCTGCTCATCATCACCATATTGCCATCGGCATCGATGCTATACCCCACATACGTGAGCGTCCCCGCAAACATCGATGTGTTTAGCGACTGCATCGCCTCGAGATTCTCCTCGAGCCACTGCATTTTCTCGGGGTCATCGAGCGCCTTTTGCAAAAACGCGGGCGAAACATCGATAGACGCGGGAATCCCCTCAATCGTCTTGTTAGCGCGATTGACGCCATACCTCTCGCCCAAATATTTCGCATAATCCTGCACATTCTCAAACTTCGCCTGCGGCTTGTTGCTCGCGCCAGCCTGTGTCGCAGTGAGCGCGACATTTGCCGCAATGTGATTTGTTGCCTCGATTGCCATTTGCGCCTCCTACATCTTCACATCGAGCGCGATTCCGCTTTGCAAGGCGCTTGCGAGCCCCGCTTGCACAGCCTTTGCGCTCTCCCCGCTGATAGTTACCTGAATCTGCCCATTGTCGCCTTTCTCGCGCAATTCCTCGAGCCGCTTCTCTTCCTCTTTCTTCGCCTCGATTCGCTCTTGTTCGAGCCGCTCTTTCTCGCGCGCCTCTTCTTGCTTGCGCTTCGCGTTTGTGCGCGCAATGCTGCCGTCTGGGTCGTTTGTGCTGACAGCCATTGTCGTAATCGAGCCAACGCTATCAATGGTGTAGCTCAAGCTCACAAACTCCCCAAACATCGGCTTCTTGGCGGGTTGTTGCAAGATTTTGAGATTCTCCTCGAGCCACTCGCGCGCCTCTGGGTCATTAAACGCCTGTTGCAAGACATGGCTTGGGACATTGATTGTCGTTGGAACGCCGCCAATGCTTTTTGCCGCTTGGTTGATTCCGTATTGCTCGCCCAAATACTTGGCATACTCACCGACACTCGCAAACTCTTTTTGCTTGGAATCGTTTGTAATGGTCGTCATCACCATATCCTCTGTCTCGGTATAGCTCACGACTCGTGCCCCCAACATTGCTGCGTTCGCCTTTGCGGCTTGATAGCCGCTCGTGTTGATTGGATTCATATTCCCTCCTCTTAGTGTTATATCATCATATCGGTTATTGTCCAAAAAAAAAAGCTTTTTTTGTAGAATAAAAAGGCAAGAATGGCACAGAATCGCTGGCACAGCGGCATTTGGGCGGAAAAATAAATTTTTGAGATTCGCCACAAAAAAGCGCAAAAGCCCTTGACTGATACTAGGTATCATACCATATAATTGCTATTTTGACAAGGAGCAACGATGAGCCGCAAAACATTTCTGCATATACTCGCCCTTTTTGGCGCGCTGTGGTTGGGCGCTATCCCGCTTTTGGCGCAGAACCCAGCGCCGCAAAAAGGCGCAACGGGCGCAACAACGGTGCTAATCATCGGCGCGAACGGGAGTGTCGCAAAAGAGGCGATAGCGATGTTTTTGCAAAAAACCGATGTGAATCTCAAGCTTTTCTTGCGCAATGCCAAGCGGCTAGAGCACCTCAAGAGCCCCCGCGTAGAGGTCGTGGAGGGCGATGCGACAGACAAAGTCGCGCTCACAAACGCGATGGGCGGCGTGCATGTCGTGTATGCAAATTTGTATGGCAAAAACACGCCGCAAATGGCGAGCGCCATCATCGAATCGATGCAAGCAGCGGGGCTGAAGCGGCTCGTTTGGATTACCTCGTTTGGCGTGTATAATGGGCAATATCAGGAGATTCCCGATTCCGAGCTTGCGCGCATTGCGAGCTATATCGCGCCACATCGCGAAGAGGTGCGCGTCATCGAGGCATCAAACCTCGACTATACGCTCATTCGCGCGCAATGGTTTAGCAACGCTGACGAGATTGATTACGAGCTCACGCAAAAGGGCGAGCCGTTTAAGAACCCTAGCGCGAGAATCTCGCGCAAGAGCATTGCCGATTTGATTGTGCGGCTTTGCACGACACCAGATTTTGGCATTCGCCAAAGCTTGGGAATCAATAAACCCCTATAAATGCAAAAGGAGAAAAAATGCAAAAAATCGTAAGTTTGGCTTTAGTTGGCGCGTTAAGTTGCGTCAATCTTGGAATCGCAAAGGAGTTAGCACAAATGCAAAAGCAAGAAGTGGTTAAAAGTGGAAGCTTGGGAGGCTTCAAGGGAGATTCTAAAATCTTCAGTGGCGAAGTGAATGTGAAAATGCTGTTTAAGAGCGATAGTTATCGTCCGTTTGGCGGCGCGTTGGTGCGGTTTGAAAAAGGCGCGCGCACGGCGTGGCACACGCACCCAGCGGGGCAAACGCTGCTCGTTACGCAAGGCAGCATTTATACGGGCACAAAGGACGGAATCGCCCAAATCGCAAAGCCGGGCGATACTGTGCTCTGCCCGCCTGATGTCGAGCATTGGCATGGCGCGGGGACCAAAGAAATCGGCGAGCATATCGCGATTACACACGAGAAAGACGGCAAGAATGTTACATGGCTCAAGCTTTTAAGTGATGAGGAATATAAAACCTATGTCCAAGCAGCAGAAAAACAAGCAAAGGAGTAAAAATGGCAACACAATTTTCACCCAGAAGCACACCAGCACCAACGACAAATCGTGATATTTTCACGCGCGATTTGGCAGGCGAGCTTGTCGATATGAACGATAAGGAGTTTCCGAAGATTCGCGAGATTATCTTGCGCACAACGGCGCTCACACACGAGCTTAATTCGGGCGCGCATAGCCCTAAGAAAGTGCGCAAGCTTTTTGGCAAAATCATTGGAAAAAAGCTCGATGAAGGCAGTTGGGTAATCCCGCCCTTTTATGTCGATTTTGGGCGCAATATCCGCGTGGGCAAAAACTTCTTTATGAATCAGGCTTGCACATTTATGGACAGAGGTGGAATCACGATTGGCGATGATGTGTTTATCGCGCCCAAAGTTTGTCTAACAACGATTAACCATGACTTTAACCCTTATAATCGTCAAGCGACTTTTTGCAAGCCGATTGTGATAGGCGATAGGGTATGGATTGGCATTAATGTTACCGTTTGCCCGGGCGTAACGATTGGCGAAAATTCGGTGATTGCGGCGGGTAGTGTCGTTACAAAAGATGTTCCGCCCAATGTGATTGTTGCGGGCAACCCTGCGAGGGTGATTAAGCAGCTAGAAGTCGAGGAGAAAAAGAAGTGAAAACAAAGAAAAGGCAATCTGTTGGCTTAGAATCTTCTGCACATGATTCTAGCCGCAGAGATTTTCTCAAAACAACGGCAAAAATTGCCGCTGTGGCGGGCTTGGCAGACGTAGGGGCTTTTGCCCTTGCGCAACAATCAAAAACAAAAGGAGTTAAAATGCAGGCATTATTATTAAACGGCGCAAAAAAATTTGCTGGTTCAGAGGGTAGGTTAAGTGCGACTTTGCAAGCGGTGGCAAAAGAGACGCTAGAATCGATGGGCTTTTCTGTGATTGAAACAATCATCGACAAGGGCTATGATGTGCAAGAAGAGGTACAAAAGATTGCCAAGAGCGATGTGCTAATCTATCAATTGCCCGCTTGGTGGATGGGCGAGCCGTGGATTGTGAAAAAATACATTGATGAAGTCTATATCGCAGGGGCTGGTGTGTTGTTTAAAAACGATGGGCGCAGCCGCAAAGACGATAGCCTAAAATATGGCAGCGGCGGGTTGTCGCAGGGCAAAAAGGTCATGTTGAGCGTTACATGGAATGCGCCGATTGAGGCTTTTACCGATAAGAATGGATTCTTTGAAGGCTTGGGTGTCGAGATGGTCTATTTTCATTTGCACAAGGCGCATGAATTTTTGGGCATGCAAGTTCTGCCTACTTTTATGTGCAACGATGTCGTTAAGAATCCGCAAGTTGAAAAATATATTGCCGATTACAAGGCGCATTTGCGCAAAGTTCTTGGATAGTTGGAGCAAGAATGCAGCGCAAAATAACGAACCATTCAAGGCGCAAGTTTATCAAAAAATCGCTCGCCATTGCAGGAGGCTTGAGCGTGCTTGGTTTTGGCGCGCAAAGCTTTGCAAAAACACTCAAATCACCAAAGGAGCAGACGATGAAACTTACCAAAAAAGCGCAGCAGACTTTCGAGACACTCTTTGGCAAAGTCGATATATCACACGTGCCGCTTGCACAAACCGACCCCGAGTTTTTTAGCAATTATGCTAATTTTGCCTTCGATGATGTCTTGCAACATTCCAATTTGAATCTACAAGAGAGGCTCTTAATTATCCTCGCTTCGCTCGTGGCGATTCCGGCTCTTGGCGAGTATCAAACGATTCTCGGCGCGGCGCTCAAAAATAATGTCTCGCCTGTGATGATAAAAGAAGTCGTCTATCAGGCGACACCCTATGTCGGAATGGGCAAGGCGATTGATTTTATCAACGCAACCAACGAGATTTTTAAAGCCAATGGAATCGCATTGCCACTTAGCCCGCAAGCCACAACGACACGAGAAAATCGCCACGATAAAGGCTTAGAAACCCAAAGAAAGCTTTTTGGCGAGGCGATTGACAAGGGCAACGCGGCAGCGCCCGCAGATGTTAAGCATATTCGTCAGTTTTTGTCGGCAAATTGTTTTGGAGATTACTATACAAGAACGGGGCTTGATTTAAAGTTTAGGGAGTTGCTGACTTTTGTCTATATCCTCTCGATGGGCGGCGCAGATGCGCAGGTGAGGGCGCATGTTGCGGGCAATCTGCGCATCGGGAACGACAGAGCGCGGCTTGTTTCTGTCGTTACCGCGCTTGTGCCCTATATCGGCTATCCGCGAAGCCTGAATGCGCTTGGCGCAATCGATGAACTCGCGCCTTATTCCTAGCATTTTAATGTTTTTCTAAGGCGTCATGATATAGAATCTTGCTATTTAGCTCTAACAAAACCTCTGTCGAGTGCCCAAATGTTCGAGGAGATGAGGGGGATTTATGCGTTTTGGTTCGTTGCATTCGTTTGGTATTGGCACAAAGATAGCCGTTGGACTCGCGGCGATATTGGCGGTTTGTATGGTTATCGTAACATTCGTTGTGTCGCAGGTGATGGTTGCAATCCAAACAACAGAATCCGAAAAAATGCTTGTCAATGCCGCAGAGGGCGAGGCAGCCCTCGTGAACGGCTATTTCAACGAAATCTATGCGTCTGTGAATGCGAGCAAGCAATATGTCATGCGCAATGTGTGGAAGGGCGAACAAGCCGTTCTTGACGATGATGTCATTGATATGCTGCTTAGCAATCAGTGGGGCGATTTTGGCTATGTCTATCTCAACGACCCGCGATACAAGAACGACCAAATCCGCGATTCCAAGCATCGCCTGCCTAACGGCGATTTTATGGTTTTGGCAATCAAAGATGGGCAAACTAATAAAGCAGAAATTATCCAAGCAGACGAGGCGCTCATGCATTTTGGGAGCGTTCAAAGAGCCATTAGCACGAGCCAACCCACCGTTGGAAGCCCGAGTTGGGAAAAAATTAATAATAAAGAATATTTTGGCATGGGCATTAACCAACCCATTTTCGACAAAAATGGCGCAACCATCGGCGTTCTTGGCGTGTTTGTCGATTTGTTGGCTGTCAATGCGATTCTTCAAGACCCTGCGCGCTCGGTGTTTAAGGGCGATTTCAAGGGCATGTACGCAACAGATTCGACAATCGCAGGGCATGGGCGGCGCGAGTTTTTGGGCAAGTTTTTGCGCGAAGTCAACCAGAGCCCCACGATGAACGAGCTCAAGCACATGATTGAAAACCAAATCGAGGGCTTGTCGAGCTATATCAACTCGTTAGGCGAGTTTAGCCACACGGCGGTTGCGACAATGCACATTGGGGGCAATTTGGCGACATGGACGCTCATCATCTCTGCGCCCGAAAGCTCTATTAACGAACCCATCATCAAGCTGCGATACGCTATGGTTATCGCCAACATCGCCGTTGTCGTGATTGTCGTGCTGGCAATGCTTGTTTTTGTGCGGCTGCAAATCATCTCTCGTTTGCATATTCTCTCGTCTCTCCTGTTGAATTTCTTTGAATACCTTAACCATAAAGTTCCCAATCCGCCAAACTTTGTTAAGCCCAAATCGCATGATGAGATTGGCACAATGACGGTTGCGATTAATGAAAACATTAAACAAACCCAAGAGGGGCTCGAAGCCGATAAGCTCGCCGTGCAACAATCGATGCAAACG
>CAMXAV010000008.1 GCA_947179285.1 uncultured Helicobacter sp. | reverse complement strand
GAGAATGTCCCAAGATATAAGACATTGGGAAACTCGGCGACCAAATCTTTGGGAGAGAGGGCATAATCTTTGTCTTTAAACGCGGCATATTCCTGATACGCGCCGTCTATGACAACAAGCGTTTGCGAATCGATTGCGCGCAAGAATGCGTAGATGTCTTTGGCGCTCAAGCATTCACCAAGCGGATTGTTGGGCGTGCAAAGAAAGATGATTGCGGGCGATTTTGCGCGGTAGAGCTCCAAAAACTCGGCGAGATTGTGTTCGGCGCTTTGTGTGCGCACAATCTCTGCCTGCACGGCTTTGGCATAGATTTCGTACATCGCAAATGTAACGCCAGCCATCAGCACGCAATCATTTTTTTGGCATTTCGCATGCACGGCGAGTTCGATGATTTGGTCGCTTCCCGAGCCGATGATGAGCTGCTCAAATGGCACATCAAAATGCCGCGCCAAAGCGTTTTTGAGCGCGCTCATCGAATCATCGGGGTAGAGATTCATCTTGCCAAGCGATTCTGCAACGCGCGCCACGACAGCGGGCGCGACACCATTTGGATTCTCGTTGCTCGCGAGTTTGATGACATCTTTGGCAGCGATGCCATATTGCGCAACAACCAATTCTATGGGCTTGCCTGCCTCATAGGTTTGCAAACAATCCAGCGCCTCGTTGAATCTCATCTCCCTCTCCGCACTCCATTAATCCCTCGTTAGGAGCTCTTTATAAAAATCGGGCTATTATAGCAATAAACACATAAAATTTCCTAAAATATGAGCCGCGCAATATTGCATTCAAAAAAGCGCTACAATACGACAAAACTTTAAAGGCAGCGCATGCAAAATATCTTTCGCGAATACGACATACGCGGAATCTTCCCCGATGAGCTCAATGCCCCTGCTGTGCAGGCAATCGGCTATTTGCTTGGCGCAAGGATTCCGCAAACAACGACACGTTGTGTCGCAATCGGCTACGATGCGCGCACGCACTCGCGCACGCTCTTTGAATGGCTCGCAAGCGGCTTTGCAAAGGCAGATTGCGAGGTCTTGGATTTGGGGCTAATCCCCACGCCTGTGGCGTATTTTGCGATGTTTGAAGAATCGGCAAAGCCGCAACTTTCGGTGATGATTACGGGCTCGCACAACCCCAAAGAATATAATGGATTCAAGATTACATTGGGGCGCAAGCCCTTCTTTGGGCATGACTTGCAGCAGCTTGGCGCTGATGTCGCCGATTGCGTGCGCGCAAAAATCAGTACGCATGCAGAGCCGACAATCCGCAAAGACGATGCGCTAACGCGCTACATCGCGCATTTGTCGCATGCGTTTGCGCATCTTAGGGGCTTGCAGATTCCGCTCGTGCTCGATTGCGGCAACGGCGTTGTCGCGCAAGGAATCGCGCCCATTTTGGACAACTTGCAGATTCGCTACACGGGGCTTTTCATGCAGCCTGACGGCAACTTCCCCAACCACCACCCCGACCCAACAGAGGACAAGAATTTGCGCGACATCAAAGCCGCGCTCGCAAAGCAGGGCGGAATCGGCTTTGCGTTTGACGGCGATGGCGATAGGCTCGTGGTTCTCACGCAAAAGCGCGTGCTAAAAGGCGATGACCTCGCGATTGTGTTTGCGCAAAACATCAAAAACCCCGTTGTCGTGGGCGAGGTGAAATGCTCGATGAATATGTATGATTCTATCAACAGAATCGGCAAAGCCGTGATGTACAAGACGGGGCATAGCAACATCAAGACGAAAATCAAGGAACTGGGCGCGAGCTTTGGCGCGGAAGTCAGCGGGCATTTGTTTTTCAACGACCGCTATTTTGGCTATGATGACGCGACCTATGCCGCGTTGCGCGTGCTCGAGCTCATCAAGGACGGAATCGACATGGACGCCGTGCTCGATTCCCTGCCGCCGCTCTATGCGACCGATGAGCTGAAGATTCCGACAACAGAATCGGCGAAGTTCGCCATTATTGACGCGTTTTGCAAGCGCCTGCAATCCCCGCCTGCGGGATTCCCCGCAATCAAAGAAACGCTCACCATTGACGGCGTGCGCATTCTCTTTGACGAGGGCTGGGCGCTTTTGCGCGCGAGCAACACGACACCCATGCTCGTTACGCGCTTTGAATCGACAAGGCAAGAGAATCTCGCCATCTACGAAAAGGCGTTGCGCTCCTTGCTCGATTCTGTTATGGAGGAGCTACGATGACGCTCGCGCTAAACAGCCCATGCGATATGCACCTGCACTTGCGCGATGGCGCGATGCTCGAAAGTGTCGCGCCGCTTTCGAGCGCGCAATTTGCCGCCGCTGTGATAATGCCCAATCTGCTCCCGCCCGTGTGCACGACAGGCGAGGCGCTTGACTATGGGGCGCGAATCCGCGCCGTGTGCGGCGAGTCGTTTCTGCCGCTTCTAAGCCTCTTTTTTAGCCCAAAGCTCAAAGACGAGATTGCTGCCGCAAAACAAAACGGAATCAGGCTCACAAAGCTCTATCCGCAAGGCGTAACGACCAACAGCGCAAAGGGTGTGAGCGCGATTCTGTGCGAGGAGAATCTGCGCATTTTTGAGATGTTGCAAGAGGCGGGCATGATTTTGTGTATCCATTCCGAGACAAATGGCTTCGTGCTCGAGCGCGAGCACGATTTCTTGCCCATTCTCGCCGAGATTGCGCGCAACTTTCCGCGCCTCACAATCATTATGGAACACATCAGCGATGCGCGCTCGCTTGCGCTCATCGAAAGCTTTCCCAACACCTTTGGCACAATCACATTGCACCATCTCCTCTTCACGCTCGATGACTTGCTTGGCGGCGCGCTCAAGCCGCATTTGTTTTGCAAGCCATGCGTCAAGCTCCCGCGCGATATGCAGGCGCTGCGCGATGTCGCGTTTTCTGGCAATCCAAAGTTTTGCTTTGGCAGCGATTCTGCCCCGCATTTGCGCACGCACAAGGAATGCGCGCAATGTGGCGCGGGCGTGTTTAGCGCGCCTGTGGCGCTGCCCGCGCTCGCCGAGCTTTTTGAAAATCATAATGCGCTCCAAAGCTTGAGCGCCTTTGTGTGCGAGAATGCGCCGAGAATCTATGGCTTTACCCCGCCGCAAAAGCTCGTGCGCTTGCGCAAGGCGCGATTCGATGTCGCGAGCGATTATGGCGGTGTCGTGAGCCTCTTTGCGGGCGAGTCGCTCTCGTGGATTCTGTGTGATGGACATTAGCGCCGATTGTCTTGGCGAGTTTGAGACCATCATCGATGTGCGCTCGCCGCTCGAGTTTGCGCATTCGCATATCCCGCGCGCGCAGAATCTGTTTGTGCTAAGCGATAACGAGAGGCACATCGTGGGCGAGACCTACCGCCGCGACCCTTTCGGGGCGCGCATGCTGGGCGCTTCGTTTGTGTGCGCAAATATGGCGCGACATCTGCAAAGCTTCGCAGAGCGCTTTCATCCCTCGCAAAAGATTCTCGCCTATTGCGCGCGCGGTGGGCAGCGCAGCCTCTCGTTTGCGGTGATTTTAGACAACATCGGCTATCGCGTTGCGCGGCTTTCGGGGGGCTATAAAAGCTACCGCAGCCATGTCTGCTCGTTCTTTGCCAAGCCGCTATCATCGCGCCTCTTCGTGCTCTATGGGCTCACAGGGAGCGGCAAGACCGAGATTGTGCGTGCATGCAAATACGGCGTCGACATCGAGGGAATCGCGGCGCACAGGGGCTCGAGCTTTGGCGGCTTTGGGCGCACGCAGCCAAGCACAAAGATGTTTCAAAACGAGCTCTTCGAGGCGCTAGATTCCAAGAACATCGCGCTTGTCGAGTGCGAGAGCAAGCGCATTGGCGATTTGATTCTGCCGCAATCTTTGGCGCAAGCGATGCAACTTGGGCAAAAGATTGAGATTGTTGCGCCCTTTGAATCGCGCGTGCAACGCATTGTTGCCGAATATGGTACAATGGATTTGGCTTTTTTTCAGCAGAGTATGGAGAAAATCAAGCCCTATATGCAGCATAGCGCTTGGCAGCAATGCAAAACGCATTTCGCACGTGGCGAGATTGTGCGTTGTGTCGAGATTCTGTTGGCTGAATATTACGACCGCGTCTATCGGCGCGTTGCATGCGATGTGCGCATTGAACATCGCAATCTTGACGCGACATTGCGCCAAATTGATGACATCTTAGAAAAGAGCGAGAATGGAGACAGAGGCTAAGTCCAAGATTCAATATTTCCCCGTGATGATGTTTGCTATCATTATGGGCTTTGGAGGATTGACACTCGATTATAAAAAGGCAGCCGATGTCCTATCGATACCGCCTATTTTTTATCAGATTCTTTGTGTTATTGTTGTGATTCTTGCTTGTATCATAGTCGGAATCTATGTCTTGAAGATTCTAAACTATCCGCAGGACGTCTTCGATGAATTTAATCACCCCATTAAGGTGAATTTTTTCGCGACTATCTCGATGTCGACTCTACTTCTTTCAAATATCTTTCATGATAATCAAACCGCCGCGCTCATGATGTTTCTTCTTGGCGCAGGTTTCCAAACCTTCATCGCCTTTTATGCCATTACATATTGGCTCAATCGCAATATCGAAATGGCGCATTCCAACCCCGCATGGTTTATCCCTGTCGTGGGCAATCTCCTCGTCCCAACGGCGGGGGCAGATTTTAGCGATTATTATGCCATGATGTTCTTCTTTTCATTGGGGATTTTTTTCTGGATTATCCTAACCGCGATTTTGTTTAATCGGATTATCTTTCATGGCATGGTGGCGCAAAAGTTTCTGCCCACGCTTGCCATTTTTATCGCGCCTCCCGCTGTGGCGATGTTGAGCTATCTTAGAATCAACGGCGGCACTTTCGATGATTTTGCCACAATCCTCTTAAATGTCGCCATTATTTTTGCATTCCTCCTCTTCGCCCTTGCGCGCAATTTTTATAAAATCAGATTTTTCATCTCGTGGTGGGCTTTTCCCTTTCCTTTTGCCGCGCTCACTCTCGCGCTCATCACGGCTTATGAAAAAACGCAATATCCCATGTTTTGCCTGATGGGCTATCTTTCCATTATCTTAACGACTTTAATCGTTTTGCTCGTGAGTTTTAAGACAATCCAAGCCATTTTGCGCGGAGAAATCTGCAACGAAGAGTAACGATTGCGAGCGATTGTTTTTACCGAATCTGCGCCACACATTGGGCTTGGGCACTTGCGCCGCTGCGAGGCGCTGTGCGAGATTCTGCAGCGCCACAATATCGCGACAAACCTTGTCTGCAACCAAAGCCCGCTCGATGATGAAGCAATACTCGAATCCTACGACATCGGCGTGCTCGATTCCTATCTGCAACCGCTGCAAGCCTACGAGGCTCTCGCGCGCCACACGCGAGCCATTTTTCTTGACGACACGCTGCGTCTGCCCTATCCGCGCGCAACGATTCTAAACCCCAACATGGCTTCGCTGCAACTGCCCTACAAAGAGACCTATCCACAGCATAGGCTTTGGCTTGGAATCGGCTATGCGCTCTTGCGTGCGCCCTTTTGCGCGCCCGCGCCCGTGCGTTCGCATAGTGAGCATATCGAGCAGATTCTGCTCACCTTTGGCGCGAGCGAACTCGCGAAACGTTGCTTCGAGATTGTCGAATCGCTCGTGCATAAGGTGCTTAGAGATGTGCGGCAAAATGTGCGGATTGTCAAAATCGACCCCGCGAACAACCCGAGCGGAGATGAGATTCGCAAGCTCATGGAATCCTCATGCCTCGCCGTGAGCGCTGCGGGCGGCACGCTCGCCGAGCTCGCCTTTTGCGGCACGCCGACAATCGCTTGTTGCATCGCCGACAATCAGCGCCCGAATTTTTTGGCATGGGCGCAAAGCGGGGCGATTGTGGCATGCGAGGGCGAGGTGGGCGGCGCGGAGTTTGCGCAAAACTTTGCAAACGCGTTTATGCGTATGCGTCCAAAGAGTGAGCGCGAGGCTTTGGGCGCTTGCGCGCAGAATTTCGTGTGCCAAAGCCTTTGGCAGCATGTGCGATTCTAATGGGACTCTTGCGCTTCGTCCTCGCCCTTTGCGTGCTTGTCTCGCATACGCCGCTGCTTTCGTTTGAAATCGGCGTTGTGGCTGTCGTTGTGTTCTACATGCTCGCTGGGTTTGTGATGGCGCATTTGTATTTTTATGTCTTTGCCTCCAACGCGCGCCGCGCCCGCGCGCTTTTACTCGATAGGTTGTTGCGAATCTACCCGCTCTATCTCTATGCGTTTGCGCTGTGCAGCGGCTTTGTGCTGCTTTTTGGTTACTATGCGCCGCATTTCACGCCCGCAAATGTCGCGGCACATCTGCTCGTGATTCCGCTCAATTATTTCATGTTTTTCGATTTTGGGATTTTGCAACGCGGCTTCGAGCCCGAGCTCAATCATCTCACATGGTCGCTTGGCGCGGAGATTCAGGCATATCTCTTGCTATTGCTTGGCTTTTTGTTTCCGCTCTTCTTGCGCCTTGCCGCCGCGCTCTCGTTTGCCGTGTTTCTCTGTGCCATTTTTGGAATCATCGACACCGATATTTATGGCTATCGCCTGCTTGCGGGCATTTTTTTCGTGTTCGCGCTTGGCAGCTGGCAGAGGCGCACAAGCGGCAATGCGACAACGGCTTTCGCGTTTATCGTGTCGTGCGTTGCGCTCGCGCTGTTTGGAATCGGCAAGCTATTTGGCGTTGTGTTTTTGCCCTATGCGCGCGAGGTGCTGCTTGGGCTCGCGCTCGCCCCGTGGCTCATCGTGCTGTTTCAAAATCGCCGTTGGCGCGCCAATAGGCTTTTGGGCGCGTTGTCGTATGGAATCTTCCTGACGCACACGCCCGCGATGTGGATTTTGGACGTATGTGGGATTCCAAAGGCGGCGAGCGTGGGCTATGTCGGCGCTGTGGCTGCCCTCGCCATCGCGCTCGCGCTGCTTGGAATCGTGGCGATTGAGCGCCCGATTGAGCGCTATCGCCTTAGAGCGATTCCAAAATCTTAAGCAATCTTTGCGCCGCGTCTTTAGGAAACACGACAGATTCCATGTCGCGATTATCAAGTCGCGGCGATTCGAGCGCGCGTTGCAGGGCTTTTGCGATGCTTGCAACCGAGAAAACATCAGCCACAATCGCATGCTTGCCCGCCGTTTGGCGCATTGCGCCGCAATCTGCCACAACGCTCGGAATCCCACAGCAAAGCGCCTCGGCAATCGGCATGCCATAGCCTTCATACACCGAAGGGTAGGCGAACGCGCGCGCGCCCGCATACAAAAACGGCAGCTGCGTGCTGTCGATGTAGCCCAAAAGGCGCACGTTGCCCGTTTGCGCAAGCTGCATGATTTTTGCGCTAAGCGCGTGGTTGAGCCAGCCAGAAGCGCCGATGAGCGCGAGCGGATAGGCTTTTTGCGTTGCGGGGCTTAGCAGCGTGTAGGCATCGAGCAGGCGCTCGAGATTCTTGCGCGGCTCGAGTGTCGCAACGCTCAACAGATAGCCATTGTAGTTGAGGTTGTGCGCTTGCAGAAGCGGCGCGCATTCCTGCTCGCTTTTGGGGCAGAAGCTCGGCAGAATCGAGGGTGGGAGGACGTGGATTCTCTCGCTTGGAATCTTGAAAATCTCGATGATTTCAGACTTTGAGAAGTCAGACACCGTGAGAATCGCGCGGCTTTGTGCCATTGCGCTTGGCAGGTAGTGGCGCAGCAGCTGCACGCGCGCGCGTGGGTGAAACTCGGGGTAGCGCACATGCGAGAGGTCGTGGATTGTGATGAGCTTTGGGCGCGCGAGCATGGGCAAGAATCCGCCCTCCCAATAATGCCACGTCTCATAATCGCGCGGCTTTTGGAGCGAAAGCCACATCTTGCGCAGCTCAAAATACGCAAAGCGTAGCGCGCTCAAATTATATGGGCGCAGGCTTGTGATGAGCTTTGGTGCGCCTGTGGGCGCTTGTAGCAGCGCGCGGATTTGCTCTTTGGAATCAATCCAGCCCATGCGCCCAAAGCCGCATAGCGACACGCGCGAATCATCGAGCAGGTGGGGCAGCAGGCGCGCTGTGTATTGCCCGATTCCCGTTAGCGGGGCGGAGAGTAGCGAGAGGTTGAGGATAAGGCGCATGGAAACCTTTGAAAAATAAAAATTGTCTTTAGAAATTTCAGGGGCTTTTTAAGCAAAATCCTATATAATGCACGTGGAATTATAACGCAAAACACAAGGGAGCCCAAATGGCAACAATTCAGCAAATCTCTCAACTCTTTATCACGGTCTTAAACCGCGTTGTGGACGCACCTACAATGGCGTATTGGACACAAAAAGGCGATTTTAACCCCGCACTCATCGAATCCTTTTTGAGCGAAAAGGCAGGCGCGCAAAGCGGGCAAGGAACAAAAGATTTTATCCAAATGGCTTATAAAAATGCTCTTGGCAAAATGCCCTCTGATGACCCCGAGGGAATGCAATGGTGGGAAGACCAAGTGAGCGCAAACGCATGGAGCAAGGCAGATTTCTTGGTGCATTTCTTGCACACCATCGACTTGTATCGCGATGGCACGATTGCGGGCAACGCGGCAGAGAAGCAAGCCGTTGCGTTGTTTGATGTGAAGTTTGCGCTTGGAATCTATGCGTCAAACACCCTCAAAGACGAGGTTGCTGATAGCAACAGCGATTCGGTTACATTTGGCAAGGGGCTGACCGACATCACAACGAGCAACCTCGCAACCGCGCTTGGCACGGTGCAAGAAGAGATTGGCAAGCTTGGCAAGGGCGAGGGCAACGACAATGGCGGCGCAACGTCTCCCGATGGCAACGTGGGCGATGATTCGCAGAATCCCGATGATTCTAATGATGGCAACAATGCCAACACCGAAGACAACGAGAACGGCGGCACAAATTGGAACTTTGGCAGCGGCGGCAGTGGCGAAAGCGCAGATGATAATGTTGGCGATAGCGGCAGCAACGAGCCCGAAGAGCAACAAATCGATGCGCTCGGTGTGAATCCTTATGCCCCAACCGATAGCCCGATTGCCTAGTTTGGGATTTATTGCTAATTTGGGATTTTATAGATAGTTCGCTGACAGAAAGGAGCAAAAATGGCTGACGAAAAAAATGACGCAGGCGGCGGAGGTGGCGGCGGCAACAAGATGCTGATAATCATCATCGCTGCCGTTGTTGGATTGTTGCTCATCATTGGTGTGGTTGTTGCAATCTTGCTGATGAGCGGCGGGGACGAGCCCCCACCCCAAGCAGCAGGCGGCGCGCCCGCAGCAGGCGGCGGCAACCCCGCGCTCAATATGCGTTCGGGTGGGCAAACCTATTTGAGCATTGGTCCCACCTATGCGTTTGACCAAATCATCGTGAATCTCGCCTCGCAAAGCGGGCGGCGCTATCTCAAGACAACCATCAATGCGGAGCTTAGCTCTGATAATTTGATGGTCGAGCTCGACACGAAAAAGCCCGCCATTCGCGACACGATGATTAGCGTTTTGTCATCAAAAACATTTGAGGAGATTTCGACAGCAAAAGGCAAAGAGAATCTCAAGAATGAGCTTGTGGAGAGGATTAACGAATCGCTTGTCGATGGCAAAATCGTCAACCTCTTTTTCACGGATTTTGCAATCCAGTGACGGCGCTCGGTATTGATATTGTCTCTATCAATCGGGTAGAGACATTTGTTGCTCGTTGGCACACGCGTGCGCTCGAACGCTTTTTGACCAAGCATGAGATTTCGCTCTATGCGGGCAATGTGCAACGCATTGCCTCTGCTTGGGCTGCCAAAGAGGCGTTTAGCAAGGCGCTTGGCTGTGGCATTGGCGCACAATGCAGCTTTGTCGATATTATGCTCATGCATGACGAACGCGGGCAGCCCTCGCTCAACATTGCGCCCGAGCTCGTGCAGCGCTTTGGAATCGAGGCGCACAGCCTCTCGATTTCGCATGATGGCGGCTTTGTGATTGCCGCTGTGATTGTGCAGCTCGAAAGCCCCCCGCAATAATCTTGTGCTTATTTTTGGCTAAGAAAAAGCCCCAAAAGCACGGCGATTCCCCCGATGATTGTTGCGAGGCTAATGCTTTCTCCTAATGCCAATGTCGCGACAATCACGCCAAAGAGGGGTATGGTGTAGATATAGGCGCTTGCCTTGATTGTGCCTAGAAGATGAATGCATGCATTATACGAAACATAGCAAAGTGCAGAGGCGATGAGCCCCAAAAAGAGCAGATTAAAAACATTCACAGAATCTTCAAAACGAACCCAAAAATCTTCGATTCCATAGACATTCCAAACGCCAATGCTGAAAGGCAGAATGCAGAGGATTCCATAAAAAAAGATTTTACGCGTGATTGCAAGAGAGTTTTCGCCCTTGCAATGCTTGAAGAGCTGTTCTAAAAGAAGTGTATAGAACGACCACATGATTCCCGCAGCAAGGCAGATGATGTCGCCAAAAGGAGAGACAGAAAACGAAAGCTCGCCGCGCGACACAACGAGCGCCACGCCGACAAACGCCACGACAAAGCCGATGAAAAAATGCCTCTTGAGCTGTTTGCCCAAGAAAATGCGCGAAAGAATCGCGACAAAAAGCGGGCTGATTGTTACAAGCAAAGCGGCGTTAGAAGCCGTTGTGTAATACAGCGCGACATTTTCAAACAAAAAATAGAGGCAAACGCCGCTTAGCCCACTTAAAATAAACAGAATCTCGACTTGATAGCCCTTAAAACCAATGCCCTTAAAATGCAAAATGAAAAGAGCCACATAAGCAATAATAAAGCGAAAAAGCAAGATTTCTGTTGCATAAAAATCATGGAGCAAAGTTTTGGTCGAGCTAAAAGTGCTTGCCCAAACAAGCATTGTAAAAATCGCTAGAACATGCCCAAAGAGCACACTATTTTTTAGCATTGCTTGTTTTGCGCATTATTTATAGAATCGCAAATAACGTTCTTTGTCATCGCAGAATTTTCGGACATAATATGTACGAATAAAACTCATCAATCGTTCCGTAAAATCATTGGGTCGGATTGATTGCCCGTTTTTATTCACAAGCCGTTGCGTAAAGCGATTAGTGCGATAATCCATTTCGATTCTAAGATAGAGTTCGTTCTCTAATGCCTTAGATAGCCCTACAAAAGCCCTAAAGTCATTTAGACTTTTGCCCGCTCCAATATCAAGCCGCCTGCCTCTTTCTTCGTTTTTTGTTAGTTGCAAGCGATAATCGGCGCAATAATAAGCGATAAAACCATATCTTTTGGGGTTACCACATTGATGTTTTGTTAGAGTGAATGTCATGGTCGTGTCCTCTATTGGCATCTTGCGGCGAGTTCGTGCTCACCGCCTGTCTATTAGCATAGCAGCAAATAGCGTTCCTATTGCCAAACGAGTTTGTGGAGAAGCGCAAATATGGGGCTTTTGGGCATAGAGCCTGTTTTGGCAAGATTCTAATCTAAATCTTTACTAAAGTCTTAGCCCCGAATCTCGCGATAAAAAAACACAAAGAGCCCAGCGAGTATGATTCCAAGCC
>CAMXAV010000007.1 GCA_947179285.1 uncultured Helicobacter sp. | reverse complement strand
GAGGACAATTATTATTTAAAAAATATTGAGCATGGTTTTGATATTCAGGTTCTTGAGACATTATGCGATGTTTTGGATTCATTAGGTGCTGGGGCTGGGGCAGATATTCTCTATTTATCCAAAAATCCTCAAAATCTCACCCAAGCCACTATCAATGCACTAGAGGATAGAAACAGAATCGTCCTTATTGATTCCTTGCAGAATCTCCAAGACACATGCTGTCTTGTAACAACAACCTCGCATATCGCCTATGCCTATGCGTTTTTTTACCAAAAGCCCGCAATATTTTTTATGCCTTCATTTAATAGTATAGATATTGATGCGCCACAATTTACTATGTTACAAATCATTGCCTTATTCGCACATAGCCTCGAGTCTCTTAAAGAACAGGTATTATTTTGCATGCGCAATTCGTCTAAAAGTGAAGAAATTGTAGAATTTCTCGGAAGGAGTCTAATATGAATCTTAAACAACAAGTGCGTAAAATCGAAATAGATTTAACGAATAATATTAAAAAACTCCTTTCGGCAACAAAAAAGAATATTGTCATATTTCTTCCACTTGGAACGTACTATAAACAACTTGGAAATCTTCCAAAAAAGCTCTCACAAAAACATAATGTGGTTCTGGCAAAAACGACACCAATGCCAATTGATTTTGAATCTCAATTTTCGTCAAATATTTCTGTTGGGTGGTTGGTTAGAACGACAGAAGGTGAAATGCCAATTCATATTGATTTGAAAGAAATTGATATAATCATCGAAATGGATTCATCGCATCTTATTGGCATCGAAGATGGTTTTTTAAGCAAAACAGCAAAGCGAATTTATATGCCCCATTCGATATTGCAAGCACCAAAAGTTTCTCCACATGATTATGTCATTGCCCCCTCAAAGATATTTGTGGAATGCTACAAGCGAATTCATCCAAATCATACTAATCAGCTCATTTATGGTGGCTATCCAAAATTTGATATTTCTCTTAATCAGAGTCTCACACGAGCCATTGATAGAATCACCTATGCGCCAACATTGCGGATTGTTGATTCTATGTTTGCTTCTAGTGTGTGTGCGGGTTATGATGCAAATATTCTCGAATGGTTATTGAGTAACACAGATGAAAAAATTGCCTATCGTCCGCACCCTAGTGCATATAGCAAAAAAATTACAGAAATGTATGGGATGTTAAAGAGTCGTTTTGTGTCCGAATCCCACCTAATTTTTGACGAATCGACAGGGGATAGATTCTATGCCCAAACGCGCATACTCATCACCGATTGTTCGACCACAGCCTATACTTTCTCTTTGAGCACTTTGCGTCCCTCTGTCTTTTTCGCGCCGCTAGAAAGCGATGATATAGAAATGGTGAAGCATATCCACCGCATTGGATACGCGGCAAGAAACTTTCAAGAGCTCAAGCAGATTCTAGACAAAAACGAGGACAAGAGCAGTGAGATTGCCGCATTTCGCGATGAATGCGTGTTTAATGTCGGCAGAAGCGAGGAAGCCATCTGCGAGGCAATCGATTCGATTCTATAACTCATGATTGCGCCTCTCGCCCGCGCCTTGCTTAAAGCCAAAGTTTTATCAAACTTTTAGCTTCTTTATGCTAGAATCGCGTTTTTTAGGAGCTAAATGGCATGACGTTTTCTGATTTGTTGTTGCGCTTGCAGTTGTTTTGGAAAGAGCAGGGCTGCCTCATCGTCCAGCCCTATGATATTCCTGCGGGTGCAGGGACATTCCACCCCGCGACATTGCTGCGCTCGCTCGATAGCGCGCCTTGGAGCGTTGCGTATGTCGCCCCTTCGCGCCGCCCAACAGACGGGCGCTATGGGCAAAACCCCAACCGCTTGGGCAGTTATTATCAATTTCAAGTGCTCATCAAGCCAAGCCCCGACAATATCCAAGAACTCTACCTCAAGAGCCTGCAAGCGCTCGGGCTCGACACGACAAAGCATGACATTCGCTTTGTCGAGGACAATTGGGAATCACCAACGCTCGGCGCGTGGGGGCTTGGCTGGGAAGTGTGGCTCGATGGCATGGAGGTTACGCAATTCACCTATTTTCAGCAAGTCGGCGGCATCGCCTGCGAGCCTGTCGCTGTCGAGCTCACTTATGGCGCGGAGCGGCTGTGCATGTATTTGCAAGGCATCGAAAATGTCTTCGAGCTCGAATACAGCGAGGGCTTTCGCTATGCCGATGTGCACATGGAAAGCGAATACCAATTCTCCAAATACCATTTCGAGGTTGCCACGATTGAGCGCCTCTTTGGCTTGTTTGAAAGCTATGAGGCTGAATCGCGCACGGCGCTTGCCGCGGGGCTGCCGCTTGCCGCTTATGATTGCGTGATGATGGCAAGCCATTGTTTCAATGTTCTTGACGCGCGCAAGGCGATTTCGGCGACCGAGCGCCAAAACTATATCCTCAAGATTCGCGAGCTCGCAAAGGAATCGGCTGTGCTCTACAAGGCGCAAGAGAATGAGCGGGGCAGCAGACGTGCATAGAATCTGCGACATCATAAGCGCGCTCGATTCGCTTTCGCCATTCGCCCTCCAAGAATCGTGGGACAATTGCGGGCTGAACATCGGCAGCGCGACACAACAAGTCGCAAGCGTTGCCGTGAGCCTCGAGGCAACGCTTGAGATTGTCGAGGCATTGCCATGCGATTCGCTTTTGGTGGTGCATCACCCGTTGTTGTTTAAGCCCCTAAAATGCCTCGATACAGCGCGCTACCCCGCCAACATCGCCCAGATTCTGTTGCGCAAAAACATCGCGCTGCTCGCGTTGCACACAAACTTCGACAAGAGCCACTTCTCGCGCCTGCTTGTCGAGCGCGTTTTGGGCTTTGCCGTGCAGGCAAACGATGGCTTTGTCGCCTATTTCGAGCCGCATTGGACGCACACAGAATGTGTCGCAACCCTCAAAGAAAAATTTGGGCTCGCGCAGATTGCGTGCGCCAACCCCAAGCCCGCCTATCACACCGCCGCGCTCATCAGCGGCGCGGGCGCGAGCATGGCAGATTCTGTTGATGTCGATTGCCTTTTGAGCGGCGATATGCGCTATCATGACGCGATGATTGCGCGGAGCATGGGGCGCACAATCTTTGACATACGGCATTTTGAGAGCGAGAGATTTTTCGTCCCCTTCATGCTCGAGATTTTGCAATCGCTCGGAATCAGCGCGCATGGCTATGATGTCCAACAACCATTGATTATTTTCTAAAGGAGTAGAGATGAATCGTTATTTACAACAACTCATTGAAGTCGCCGAAATCGATAAGAAAATCGATTCGTTTGAACCACGCATTGTTGAAGCAAAATTTGAAGTCAATCAGATGATTAAACAAAAGGATAAATTGGCAAATGAAATTACGCTTTTAGAGGACGACCACAAAGAAGTTTCGCTCAAGATTAGCAAGAATGAAACACATCTCGCCGAGCTCAATAAAAAGCTCGAAGACATTGCGCGCAAATGGAAGATGGTTAAGACAGAAAAAGAAAACAAGGCGCTAAGTCTTGAAGAAGAGATTCTAAAAGAGCAAGTAACATTTGCCAACGAAGAAATCGAACGACTTAGCAAAAATAGGAATGCAAAAGAAGAAGAAATTGCGAGCCGCCAAGACGAGATTGAGAGCCTGAACACGCGCGAACAAGAGCTTCGCGTCTCTGTGCAAGGCGTGCTCGATGAGATTTATAAACAACGTGAGGAGATTCTGCACACAAAAATAGAACTCACGAAAAATATGGACCCAAAAATTACGCATTTTTACGAGAAGATTCGTAAGTGGGCGCGCAACACAAGCGTTGTGCCTATCTACAAACATGCATGCGGCGGCTGCTTTATTCGGCTCAATGACAAACTCTATATCGACATTAGCAAGAGTGAGGACATCATCACCTGCCCACATTGCGGGCGGATTCTCTATGTCGACGAAAATGCGCCTGTGCAAGAAAAAGAGACCAAGAGCAAGACAAAAAAAGAAAAAGAACCTAAGGCACAAGAGCCTGCGCTCGAGGCTGTGGAGTAGTAGCGGTTTGGGCTGCTCATGTTTTCTGCATTCTATTTCGCGTTTGTTTGGGTTGTGCAAGTTTTCGCGCTTCTCGCGCTGCCACTGCTTGCGCTCAAGGCAAAATATAAGCATTCCTTGCCCGCGCGTTTCGCGCTGTGGCGCAATGCCTTCCCGCGCGAGAGAATCGACTTTTGGTTTCATGCCTGTTCGCTTGGCGAGGTGAGCTCGCTTCTGCCGCTGCTTTCTTTCGTGCGCGATTCTGGGCGCGACACAAATATTTTGCTCACGACAATCACAAAGACGGGTTACGACAAGGCTTTGTCGTTGCAACAAGCATGCGGCAGTGAGCGCCTGCACGTCTCCGTGCGCTATCTGCCCTTCGAGCCGCTTCTGCCGCTTTGGGTGGGCGATGTGCGCAAACTCTTGGTGCTCGAGGCGGAGCTATGGTATGCGCTCTTTGCTGTCGCAAAAAAACGTGGCGCAGAGACGCTGCTTTTGAATGCGCGAATCTCGTCACGTTCGTATCCCAAATATCTCCGCTTCGCGTGGTTCTATGCGCAGATTTTCGCGCATATCGATAGAATCCTCGCCCAAAGCGATTCCGACAAGGAGTGTCTGCAAACTCTCGGCGCGCAAAATGTCGTTGTCGCGGGCAATCTCAAGATTCTAAACCTCCCTAGCTCCAAGCAGCTCTTCGCCCGCCCCGCTAGAGCGCTCGTTGTGTTGGCGAGCACGCACAATGGCGAGGAATCTTTGCTGTTTGACGCATTGCGCCCGCTGTATGAGAAGGCAACGCCGCCGTTTATCTTGCTCGTTGCGCCTCGCCACCCCGAGCGATTCGATTCCGTTTGGGAGCTCATGTGCGCACATTTTGTCGGACAAAAAATGTCGCGGCGCAGCGCTGGCGGCGCGTTTTTGGAATCGGACATCGTGCTTGCCGATAGCTTGGGCGAGCTTGTCGAGTTTTATGCGATTGCGTCAGTCGTTGTCTTGTGCGGCTCGTTCGTGCCTGTGGGCGGGCACAATCCGCTCGAGGTCGCGGCTTTTTCCGTGCCGCTCTTAAGCGGCGAGGAAATCTTCAATCAGATTCCGCTGTTTGACTTGGTCGAGGGCTATGCGCTCATCAAGCCCCACGAGCTGCCCGAAAAGCTCGCAAACATCGCCGCGCTTCCGCCAACGCGCCTGCGCAAAACCCCCGACAAAGAGCAATTCTTTGCCCTTTTGAAATGAGACACAATGGAAAAAGCCTACAAACTCCTTGCCAAAGCGCAGAATATCTCGCACACGCAAGCAAAGGATTTGATTGACAAGGGGCTCGTGCTAGCACACGGCAAGCGCCTGCATGTTGCGCGCGCGCTTCTGCCCGAAAACACGAGCTTTGAGGTGCGCAAAGAGGTTGCGCCTATGGTGCTGTTTGAAGATAAGGATTGCCTCGCGCTCGACAAGCCGCCTTTCGTGGTGTCTGAAGATTTGTTGCGAGGAATGACATTTGAGCTCGTGAATCGGCTCGACAAAGAGACGAGCGGCGTCATCTTGCTCGGCACGCACGCGTTCAAGCAAAGGGCGATTGCAGCCTATCAGCAAAAGAAGGTCTATAAGGAATACCGCGCCGTTGTTTGCGGGCTAGTCAAGGACGAACAGACGATAGACGCGCCGATTCTCACGCGCAAGGGCACAAAGGCGCATTCGGTTGTGAGCGACAAGGGGCAAAGCGCGACAACGTATATCGAGCCGCTTGAATACCGCAACAACAAGACATTGCTAAAGGTCATCACGCACACGGGGCGCACGCACCAAATCCGCGTGCATCTCGCGCATATTGGCTTTCCGATTCTAGGCGATGTGTATTATGGCGGGCGCAGCAGCGAGAGAATCATGCTCCATGCCTTGAAATTAGAACTTTTGGGCTATCATTTCCAATCTCCATTGCCCAAAATTTTTATGGATTAGCAAATCAACGTTAAGGAATCCTCATGAAAATCAAACGTCTAGCCGATGGCGCATTGCGTATCAAGGGAGGTATGAGCGGCGAGGAGGACTATCGCTTTTTTAAAAAAACCATTCGCGACCTTAACCTCAAAGAGAACGACACATTGCGGCTCGTTATCCTCGAGGCTTCGGAAGTGAATCCATCGATTTATGGGCTCTTGCTCAAAATCCATAACCAGCAGCATGTCAATATTGTCCTCGATGTGATGAATCTCAAGCTCGCCTATTATTTGCGCGATGTGCATTTGTTGCAAACATTCAACGTAACGCTTATGAATCCGCAGGACGCGCAATGATATGGCGCGAGATTTATAGCCATTTCGACCCTGTCGCTTTTACATTTTTGGGATTCAAAATCCATTGGTATGCGCTTGCGTATATCACGGCGCTGTTGTGTGCGCTGTATCTCGGGCGCGCGTTTGTGCGGCTTGAGGAGCGCAAGAATCCAAAGGCAAAGCCCTTTTTTTCGCTCGATGAAAAATTATTATTCGATTATTTCTTTTGGGTCGAGCTCGGCGTGCTGCTTGGCGCACGCATTGGCTATATCCTCATCTATGTGATTCCATATGAAGAAGGCGCGCTGATGTTCTACCTCACGCAGCCGTGGCAGATGTTCAACCCCTACTATAACGGCGTTTTTGTCGGCATTCGGGGCATGAGCTTCCATGGCGCTCTGCTTGGCGCTCTGCTTTCTTCGCTATGGTTTGCGTATCGGCACAAAAAAGATGGCGTGAGCTTTTGGCGCGTGATGGACCTCGTGGGCTTGAGCGTGCCGCTTGGCTATGTTTTTGGGCGAATTGGCAACTTTCTCAACCAAGAGCTTGTGGGCAGAGAAACCGATGTGCCGTGGGCAATCTCTGTGTATGGAATCTTGCGCCACCCATCGCAACTCTACGAAGCCTTTCTCGAAGGCGTTGTCGTGTTTATTATCGTCTATGCCTACTACAAAATCTACCGCACGCACGAGCAATTTTGCGGGCAAATCGGCGCTTTGTTCTTGCTTGCGTATGCGCTTATGCGCTTTGTTGCCGAGTTTTATCGCGAGCCCGATTCGCAGATTGGCTTCGTGCTTTTTGCGCTCTCGATGGGGCAGATTCTGTCGTTGCTTATGGCAGCAATTGCGCTTGTGCTTTTTGTGTGGCGCAAAAATCGGGCACATTATGGCGCTTTGACAAAGTCGGCTTCGTAAATTAGATTATAAGTTTCTTTGCGTTAGAATCTTCGCAATTGTTGCTCAAAAGGGAGAAGGTGGCATGAGTGGGTTCAACTACCTAGATATTGCATTAGCGATTCTCATTATTCTACTTGGAATCAAGGGAATCATCAATGGACTTGTCAAAGAATTTTTTGGTATCGTGGGTATCATCGGGGGCGTTTGGGCAGCGTCTTTGTGGGGCGAAAAGGTTGGACAATGGCTTAGCAACAACATCTATGACCTCGCGAATAGCTCGCTCATCTTCATCGTTGGCTTCGTGGTTGTGCTTGCTGTGGTGTGGATTGCGGCGCTCGTGCTTTCCGACATCGTCTCGCGGCTCGTGGGTGCAAGCGCTCTTGGCTCGGTCAATCGCTTCTTGGGCGTGTTGTTTGCCATGGCAAAGGTCTTCTTGATTCTGTCCATCATCGTTTATGCACTCTCCAATGTCGAGTTTATCCGCAAGCCCATTCAAGAATATGCCGAAGGCAGCGCGCTCTATCCGATTATGTTGCGTGCGGGCGCGGCGATTGTGCGTATCGAATCTGTGCAGCAGCTCACGCGCGATGCAGGGCAGGGAATCGACCAAGCCACGCAGAATCTCACTCTTGAGCCGCCCGAAGACAACGACTCGGGCTCTATCTTTTCGTGGTAACGTGTGATGCTAGATTTTCTTGATAATCAATACACAAAACAGCGTATCCAAAAGGCGCAGCAGCTCCGCGAGCTTGGGCACAACCCCTACAATAATGTGTGCGCACGCACGCTCTGTAACGCCGCCTTTGTGGCGAAATTTGCGCATTTGCAAAAAGAACAGCGCGATGATTCCGTGCGCGAGTCAGTCGTTGGGCGCATTCGATTCTTGCGGCTCATGGGCAAGGCGGCGTTTGTCAAGATTCAAGACGACAGCGGAATCTTGCAACTCTATCTTTGCACCGATGATTTGGGCGAGAGTTTTGGCGTGTTCAAAAAGCACATCGAAGTGGGCGACATCATCGCTGCGAGCGGATTCCCATTTGTTACCAAAATGGGCGAACTCTCGCTGCATGCAACACAGCTCACGCTCCTCACCAAGGCAATCATTCCGTTGCCCGAAAAATACCATGGACTTGTCGACATCGAGCTGCGCTATCGCCAACGTTATCTCGATTGCATGATGAATGCCGATGTCAAAGAGACGTTCAAGAAGCGCACACAAATCATCAGCGCATTGCGCCGATTCTTTGAATCGCGCGATTTTCTCGAAGTCGAAACGCCGATGATGCACCCAATCGCCGGCGGCGCAAACGCCAAGCCGTTCATCACGCACCACAACGCGCTTGGCGTCGACCGCTTCTTGCGCATTGCGCCCGAGCTTTATTTGAAGCGCCTGATTGTCGGCGGATTCGAGGCTGTGTTTGAAATCAACCGCAATTTTCGCAACGAGGGAATGGACTATTCGCACAATCCTGAATTTACGATGATAGAATTTTATTGGGCATACAAGACGTATGATGACTTAATCGCGCTCACCGAGGAGCTGTTTGCGTTTTTGCGCGCGGCTTTGGGGCTTGGCGAGGTTGTGCAAGGCGACAAGGGCGACATCAACCTCGCCCATTTTTCGCGCGTGCGCTATGTCGATGCGCTGCATGAAATCGGCGGGATTCCGCGCGAGGTTGTGAGCGATGCAAATGCGCTTTATGTGTATCTTACCCAAAATGGTGTAGAATGCGCCGATAAGAATCTTGGCAAATTGCAGGGCGCGGCGTTTGATGCGTTTGTCGAAGACAAGCTCATTGCGCCCACGTTTGTAACAGATTTTCCAATCGCAATCAGCCCGCTTGCCCGCAGGAACGATAGCGATTCAACGCTCGCCGATAGGTTTGAGCTTTTTATCGATGGCAAAGAGATTGCAAATGGTTTTAGCGAGCTGAACGACCCGCTCGACCAACTCGAGCGATTCGAGGCGCAAATGCGGGCAAAAGCCGCAGGCGATGAAGAAGCCCAAAGCATGGACGAGGATTACATCAATGCGCTTGGCTATGGCATGCCGCCTGTTGCGGGCGAGGGCATTGGTGTCGATAGGCTCGTGATGCTTCTTACGGGGAATCACTCGATTAAAGACGTGATTCTCTTTCCAGCCTTGCGTCCGTCTAAAGAATAAAGGAGAAACAAAGAGTGTTTGATGATAAAGAAATATTTGACCTGATTCAAAACGAGTTTGAGCGGCAGAACACACATCTTGAGATGATAGCCAGCGAGAATTTCACGTTCCCTAGCGTGATGAAGGCGATGGGTAGCGTGCTGACCAATAAATATGCCGAAGGCTACCCCTACAAGCGCTATTATGGCGGCTGCGAGTTTG
The DNA here is from genome assembly GCA_947179285.1 of uncultured Helicobacter sp. Lineage (GTDB taxonomy): Bacteria > Campylobacterota > Campylobacteria > Campylobacterales > Helicobacteraceae > NHYN01. Next base: position 2,106 of record CAMXAV010000007.1, on the reverse strand, counting down.
TCGACCAAATCGAAGAAATCGCGATTGAACGCGCAAAGCGGCTGTTTGGTTGCGCGTTTGCCAATGTCCAGCCCCATTCGGGCTCGCAGGCAAACGCGGGCGTGTATTCGGCGCTGCTAAAGCCCTATGATAAAATCTTGGGTATGGACCTAAGCCATGGCGGGCATCTCACGCATGGCGCAAAAGTCAGCAGCAGCGGGCAAATCTATCAGAGCTTTTTCTATGGTGTCGAGCTTAATGGCTACATCAACTATGACAAAGTCGCCGAGATTGCCAAGATTGTACAGCCCAAGATGATTGTTTGCGGCTTTAGCGCCTATGCGCGCGAACTCGACTTTGCAAGATTCCGCGAGATTGCCGACAGCGTTGGCGCGATTCTGCTCGCCGACATCGCGCATGTCGCGGGGCTTGTCGTTGCGGGGGAATATCCCAATCCTTTCCCACATTGCCATGTCGTTACGAGCACCACGCACAAAACCTTGCGCGGTCCGCGCGGCGGGCTCATTCTGACCAATGATGCAGAGATTGCCACCAAGATTAACAAAGCCATTTTCCCGGGCATTCAGGGTGGTCCGCTCATGCATGTCATCGCCGCCAAAGCCGTTGGGTTTGCCGAGAATCTCAAGCCCGAGTGGAAAGAATACGCAAAAAAAGTCAAGGCAAATGCGCGGATTCTTGCGAAAGTTTTAACACAAAGAGGGTATAATATCGTCAGTGGGGGTACGGATAATCATCTCGTATTGCTGTCATTTTTGGATAGAAATTTTAGCGGAAAAGACGCCGACAGGGCGCTTGGCGCAAGCGGAATCACCGTGAACAAAAACACCGTTCCGGGCGAGACACGCAGCCCATTTGTTACAAGCGGCGTGCGCATTGGCAGCGCGGCTTTGACATCGCGCAATATGGGCGAGGCTGAATTTACATTTATCGCTGAAAAAATCGCCGATGTTTTGGACAATATCGGAAATGATGAGGTTTATCAAAAAATAAAAGCAGAGATTATGCAGTTATCCAAAAAATTCCCTACCTACGATAGGGCAATTTTCGGGTAGTGCCGTTAACTAAAGGGGGCAGGTATGGCTGTTAGCAATATGGATTTGTCGCTGATAAAGATGATTACGACTCATTATTGGCAGAAACAAACGGGCTTAGGAGAAAAGATTCGATTCAATGGGCGCATATTTTATGATAAATTTACGAAAGTCAATGCTCCACTGACACGAGGACTGATTCAAGACCACCAAGCAGGGAAGATTACGATTGCTCATTCTCTCATCAATGAGCGCGATATTGTCGAAAATATCGTGTTCGATTACAATGGCTACAATGCCGAACGTTTTTGGCATCGTGCACAGCTTTTGTTGCGTGAGGAGGGCTTTATCAACTTCACAGCCTATACGACCAAAACGCGAGGGCATTTGCATTTATATGTCCATAAAGGGCACACAGCATTGCAAGAGGGCTATCAGCTTGGCAAGATGCTCTCGACAAAGCTTGCCCAAAAAATGCCTGTGGAATGGAAGATGTTCCCCAACCCCGATGTTCCGCGCGAATTTAATATTCTTGCACTTCCCTATGACGTCTATAACAAAGAACGTGGCGCTTCATGGGCAAAGCACATGTAGAAGCCAGAGAACCTAAGGAGATTCAAAATGCGCAATAGAGACGAAGACGAACTAAGTGATATTTTGCTTGATGATGACGAGGAAGAAAAAGAGACCAAAGGGCGCTCAAAAAAAATCTTTTTGATTGTCGCGATGGCGGTCATTTTGTTGCTCGTTGTCGTGTTTGCCATCTATGCGCTCACACGTGAGGAGTCGCCCAAACAGCCCCAAGGTCCCCTTGCGCCCGCGCCATCGCAGCCCACAGGCTTGGGCGGAGATTCTATGCAGCCCCCTGCCACAACGCCAGCAGTGCCTAGCAAGGATAAATTTGAAGACATTATCGCACGCATTAAAAACGAGCAGCCCAAGCCCGATATTCCGTCAAAACCAAGCTCCCAGCAGCCCACAACCATAACCCCGCCCCCAGGAGCAGGCGGCGAGGATTTGCAGAGCCTCTTTAAGCCCCAGAATCCTGCCCCCGCCCCTAGCACAACAACGCCTG
>CAMXAV010000006.1 GCA_947179285.1 uncultured Helicobacter sp. | reverse complement strand
TTTTCTGCAACGCGCATAGCCAAAACCATCGCCGCCAATCACGCTGCTTGCGTGTATAAAAACGCGATTGCAAATCACGGTGTCGGCATAAATCACGACATTGGGGTAAAGAATGCAATCCTCGCCAATGCGCACATTCTCGCCCACGACAACGCCTTGCATAAGGATTGTGCGTGCGCCAATGCTCGAGCCATTGCCAATGCTCACGCGTTCGAGAATCTGCGCGCTTGGGTCAATCTTTGGCGGCGTCTCGCTCGCGCCAAACAACGGCTTGGCAAAGAGCTTCGAGAGCCGCGCAATGCTCACATGCGGGTCATCGCACACGAGCGGAACAATAGACGCATTGTGCCGCTCGAGCTCGCTCACATCGCTCTGCCGCACAAGCAGCGCGCTTGCCTGACTTTTTGCGAGCAACGGAATGTATTTGCTGTGCATCACAAAGCTCATCTGCCCCTGTTTTGCCTCATCGAGCGAGGCGAGAGAATGAATCTCTATTTCGCCACCTTTATTAAGCGGAATCTGAAGATAATCTGCAATTTCTTGTAGTTTCATTGCGTCCTCCTAGCTACGCTCCATCGCCAAAACACCGCTGCGAATGATTTCTTTTGGCTTAAATCGTTTTGCAAGCGCAATCAAATCATCAATCCGCGCGGGCGAACGCGTGGCAACCAAAACGACTTGCTTTGCGTCCCCCGCGGCAATCTCGCCGCCAAAGCTGCGCGCCAAAGCCTCGATTTCGGCAAGCGGCGTTTGCGGCGGAAACTTGATGAGCGCCATTTCTTTGGCTATCATCGCGCTATGCTCGGTAACGGTGAGCACGGGAATGAGCTTGTGCAATTGCTTGAGAATCTGCTCGAGCACGCGTGAATCGCCGCTTGTGCTAAGCGTGATGTGCGACAAATCGCTATCGGGTATCGGCGCGACACAGAGCGATTCGATGTTATAGCCCCTGCCCGCAAAAAGCCCAGAAATGCGGGAAAGGACGCTGCTTTCGTTGATGACCGTAACTGAAATCACTCGCCGTTCATGCATGGGTGCTCCTTTTAGCGCGGACATTTGGCTGCCGTGTTGTTTGTTGGTGTGGATTCGTCATGATAATCAAGCATCATGTTCGAGAGCCCGCTGCCTGTGGGCACCATTGGCAAGACATTCTCGAGCCGATGAATGCGCACATCAAGCAGCGCGACTTTGCCGCTTTCTTCAGCCTGCGCGAGCGCAACATCAAATTCTTCTTTGGTTTTGCACACAAATCCGATTCCACCAAACGACTCGGCGAGCCGCACAAAATCGGGCTGCAAGCTCAAATCGGTATGCGAATAACGTTTGTCATAGAAGAATGTTTGCCACTGCCGCACCATGCCGAGATAATTATTGTTCAGAATCACATTAATCACGGGAATACGCGCCTCGACAGCCGTCATGAGCTCTTGGATATTCATGAGAATCGAGCCATCGCCTGTGATGTTCACAGCGATTTTGTGCGGGCAGGCGAGCCGAACGCCCATTGCGGCGGGCAGCCCAAAGCCCATCGTGCCAAGCCCACCGCTTGTGATAAACTGCCGCGCGAAGCTAAAGGGGTAGAACTGCGCCGCCCACATTTGGTGCTGCCCCACATCGGTGGCGATTATCGCGCGTTCGCCTAGAATCTGCCCGATTCTCTCGATGACCCATTGCGGCTTGAGCGGCGAATCGCTATCGACATAGCCGAGCGGGTGCAAGTCGTTATAGCGCTCAAGCTGCATGCGCCAGCCCTTCCACGCGGCGCGCCAATCCTCATGCGTGAGCGTGATGAGCTCGCTAATAACCTCGCCCACATCGCCCACAATCGGATAATGCACATCGACAATCTTGGCAATGCTGCTTGGGTCGATGTCGATATGCACAATCTCGGCATAACGCGCAAACTCGCTAAGCTTGCTCGTTACGCGGTCATCGAATCGCGCGCCGATAGAAATCAGCAAATCGGTTTCGCTCATCGCGATGTTGGAGACATAGTTGCCATGCATGCCGACCATTCCAAGCAGCATTGGGTCGCTCGATTCGAGCACGCCGCGCGCCATCAGCGTCTCGACAGCGGGCAGCTGCAATTTATGCACGAGCGCGCGCACAACCTCGCTCGCGCCCGAATGCACGATTCCGCCGCCAAGATAGAGCAATGGCTTTTTCGAGCGCTTCATCGCATCGGCGACTTTTTTAATCTGCTTTGCATTGCCCTTGTAGTTGGGCTTGTAGGTCTTGAGCGCAATTTCTGTGGGGTAGTCAAACTCGCCTGTTGTCGCCGTGATGTCTTTGGGAATGTCGATATGCACAGGTCCCGGGCGCCCGCTCTTTGCGATATAAAACGCCTCTTTGAGAATGCGTGGCAAATCCTCGATATGCCGCACGAGATAGTTATGCTTCGTGCATGGGCGCGAGATTCCAACCGCATCGATTTCCTGAAAGGCGTCTGTGCCGATGAGCCCTGTGGGGACTTGCCCGCTGATAATCACGAGCGGAATCGAATCGGCATAGGCGGTGGCGATTCCTGTGATGGCGTTGGTAAAGCCCGGTCCTGATGTGAGGATTGCCACGCCAACATCGCCGCTTGCGCGTGCATAGCCATCGGCTGCATGCACAGCAGCTTGTTCGTGGCGCATGAGGATATGCTCAAAATACTTTTGTTTATAGATTTCGTCATAGACATTCATGATTGCGCCGCCGGGGTAGCCAAAGACGACCTTGACGTCCTCGTTTCGTAGCGCTTCAATCACCATTTCAGAACCATTTAGCCTCATCACTTCTCCTTTCATCATATAGGATTCTAACAAAAAATCCCTAAAAATACTTGATATGCAACGCAGCGCCCTCGCGCAAACTCTCTTGCACAACAAGGCATTGTTGCAAGCCAAGCGCGCGCAAAAAGACATCAAGAAGCGCGATTCCAGATAGAATCAAATTTTCGCGCCCCGCGCCCACGCGCGCAATCTGTTCGGACACCGAGAGCGTGGGGTAGAACGCGCTCACGCGGGCAATTTCATGATTGTGCAGAATCTGTGGCGCTCGCGTGGGTGTGCCGTTTGCGAGCGTGGCGAGAGTTTGTGGCACGCCGCCAGAGGCGAGGAGAGTTTGGGGCAGCGGGGATTGGAGGCTCTCAAGCCACGTTTGGAGTTGTGTTGCAAACGAATCGAGCGTGGCTCTTTTGTCTGCCTCATCGCGTTCGCTTAGGGTTACGATTCCAATATCAAAACTCTTGGACACTAGCGCGCAATCGCCAAACGCATTAAGATATTGCCCATCGCCATGATAGAGGCAAAGCTCTGTCGAAGCGCCGCCGATGTCGAGCAGCAAAAACGGCGCGCCCAGATTCTTGGGCGCATGGCAATGCAGGGCAAACAGCGCGGCATTGAGCGTGAAAACCGCCTCTTGCGCGGCGCTGATGACGCGAAAGGGGATTCCAGTCTCGGCGAGAATATGCAGCACTTCGGATTGATTCTGCGCCTTGCGCAAAGCCGCTGTGGCGAGCGCGAGCGTGGGCAAATTTGCGAACTCTAGCCCCGTTTTGTCGCGCAAATCCGCTTGCATGGCGCGGATTTTGTCGCACAAGCGCGCGATGGTTTGGGGCAGAATCACGGGCGCTTTGGCAAAGCCCTCTGCCGTGCGCACAACGCATTCAAACTCCCACAGAATCTCGTCTCTTTCGCCAAGCAGCACAGCGCGTAATGTGTTGCTGCCCAAATCAATTCCCATTGCCTGCATTACGATTCCAAAGCATTTTTAGCAATTGTACTCTAAAATAGTAACGCAAAAAGGAGAACCGATGAAACTAGGTGTGAATATCGACCATATCGCCACGCTCCGCGAATCGCGGCAGATTAGCGAGCCCAATCCGCTCTATGCCCTACCCTATCTGCAAGCGGCGGGGGCAAATCAGGTAACAATCCATCTGCGCGAAGACAGGCGGCATATTTGCGATGACGATGTTTGCGCGATTCTGGCGCAATCGAGCCTGCCTGTGAATATCGAATCGTCTTTGAATGCGGAGATTCTCGATTTTTTGTGCGCACAGCGCCCGCATAGCATTACGCTTGTGCCCGAGCGGCGCGAGGAAGTTACGACCGAAGGCGGGCTAGAGCTGCACACAAACGAGCAGAGAATCGCAAACGCAATCGAAAAGATTGCAAAGGCGGGAATCGTGCCCGCGCTGTTTATTGACCCCACGCGCGAAAACATGCAAAAAAGCCATGCGCTTGGCGCGCGCAAAGTCGAGCTGCACACGGGGCATTATGCGAATGTTTGGCTGATGGCGCAAAGCAATCTACCGCGCACGCGGCATAGCATTAAGCCGCTGCAAAAGAGCCGCGAGGAGCTTAGGGGTGAGCTTGATGCGAGCATTTGGAATCTGCAAGATGTCGCGATGTTTGCGCAAAGTCTGGGGCTGTATGTTGCCGCTGGGCATGGGCTCAATGCGCAAAATGTGGGCGAAGTCGCAAGGATTGGCGCGATTAAGGAGCTCAATATTGGGCATAGCATCATCGGGCGCGCCGTGTTTGTGGGGCTCAAGGAGGCGATTGGCGAGATTCTAAACGCAATCGACAAGGCGCGCGGAATCTAGCCCGTGCGTTGCTTGGCAAACGCAGCAAGAAATTCTTCGAGGTTGAATTTTTTGCGGTGATTCTCGGTAAAAAGATGAATCAAGATGTCGCCCAAATCGACAACAATCCAATCGCTGCCTTCATCAACGCTCAAAAACTCCTCGCCCAAAGGCTTGAGCTGTGTTTTGAGCTCGTCAAGCAGCGCGAGCGCATGTTTATCGACAAACGCTGTTGCGAGAACGACAGCATCGACAAAATAGCCGCTGCCGCGCAAATCAAACGACAACACAGATTCGGCTTTTTTGTTTTCGAGCAAAGAGATGATGGTTTCGATTCGTTGCTGCAAGGAATCTGCCAAGCGCGCCCCTATATCTCGATGAGTTGTTCAAGATTTGTGCGTGCGCTGTTTGGGATTCGCTTCACAAAATTATCATAGTTATAATGCACATCTCTATCGTTTGCTTCCTTGAAAAGCCCCTTAACAACGCTCATGCGATAGACGCTGCCGCCGTCATAGGGGTCGAAGACTTGGTTGGCGATTGCGAGCGCATAGACATTGCGCTTCACCTCGTCTGTGGCTGCGTGGGGCGCGGGGATATAGGCAATCGTTTGAATGAGCGTTTCGTCAAACTTCCAATGGTCGAACAAGAAGCCGAGAAACGAGAGGCTATCGACACCGCAAAATTCGTCCTCAAGAAGCGAGATGTTTTTGAAGTTGTTTGCCTTGAGCGCGGCGAGAAATTCTGTGTCTTTGTGGCTGTTGATGAGGATATTGGCAATCAGAATCATGCCAAGACGCATGAGCATCGAACATGGCACGAGCAGCTGCGCAAGCGCCTTGTCCTCTTCGTTGAGCCAATCGGTGATGAAGTTGGATTCGGCGCTGCATTGTGCCAAAAAGGCTTTGGTGTCGAGCCCATAAGGCGAGACATCGACTTGCATTTTGTTGCGAATCGAGCTCGCAATCACGGCGTTTTTGATGTTGGTTACGCCAAGCAGCGAAACGACTTGTTGGATTGTCGTGATTTCGCGCGAGAATCCATAGAATGGGGAGTTTGCAAGGCGCAAAAGCTCCGCTGTGATGAGTGGATCCTTGGAAAGAATATCAACCACTTTTTGCATCTTCACTTCACCGCCTGCCGCAGCCATATACGACTGAAGCTTGGTTACGGTTTCTGGCAAAGGTGGAAGGCTATCAATCACTTTTGAAAGTATTTCCTTCATCAATACACTCCTTCAAGTTTGCGGCGCGTTGCAGACGACATGCCGCAATACCCGTATTTTTGCCCAAACAAATCCGTATTCGTGGCATCATCATTTGTTGGAACTTTAGGCACGTTGCGGAATTATACCACAATTTCCTTTTGAGTGTAAAGCAAAATCGATTCCGCCCCATGCAATTTGCCCTACATAAAAACACACTGAATGCATGGCACAATGTGCCCGAGAGTTTATGCCTTTACATCAATAGCAAAATGGGATATAATAACGGCTTACCATAGCACAAAACATCACAATCACTCCGAAGGACATCGATGCGCTATTTTAGTAATCTCCGCATAGGCACAAAGATTGTTATCATCGTTTCAATTGCTGTGTTTGGAGGCATTATCGCCCTCTCAAGCACCATTATGTTCAATGTCTCATCAACAATGATTGATGAATCCAAACGTACACTAAGTATCAACTCTTCTCGCTACGCAAACTACATTCAAGGCAATTTTGAACAAGCCACAACGGCGTTGCAAACCACAGGCTATAACCTTATAGACGAAATCGATTCGCATTCGATTGAAATCGACATGCTCGAGCACACAATCAAAAACATGCTCGAAAGCAATGCGTGGAGCAACTATGGTTATATCCACCTCACAAAACCCGAAACATATAATCTCCCCAAAGCGGGCAACGAAGATTTTTACACCCCAAGCGGTAAATTCCTCATTCTCGTCGACAAGCCCGAAGCCAACAGGCGAGGCGCTTCGATTGTCATCGAGCCCACAGACGACATCATCTCGATGCCCGAAATTGCCCAAGCGATGACGCAAAAGCACATTATCTTTGGCGAACCCTCGGAGATTATCATCGATGATTTGGATGTTTTTGCCGTCAATATCGTAATGCCAATCATCGACAAAAACGGCAATGTCGCGGGCGTTTTGGGCGTGATTGTCGATTTGTACACAATGTCTAAGGCATTGCTGAACGAACGTTTCAATGTTTTCAAAGACGATTCGCGCTTTGTCATCACCCAAAATGGCACAATCGCCATTCATAGCAACCGCGATGTTCTCGGCAAGAATCTAAGCAGTGTCAACCAAGACCCAAGCACGCAACACATCTTGCAAGCGAGCAAGTCGCAGCAAGAGAGCGTGCAAAATTACAAAAACGCGGGGCTAAGCTTTGAGAGCTATGCGGCGATTAAGCCCTTCACAATCGGCAACGACAACGGCACGCCGCTTATGACATGGACAATGGTAACGACCGTGCCGTTTTATTCCGTGCTCGCGCCGCTTGCGAATCTGCAAATCATCGCCATTGCGATGACGATTATCTTCGTTGCAGCCGTGATTCTCATTGTTTTCCTCTACACCAAAAGAGCCATCATCAATCGCCTAAATGTGCTGCTCAACACGCTTATGGATTTCTTTGCCTACATCAACCACGAAAAAGAGCAGGTAACGCCGCTGAAAATCCACGCAAACGATGAGCTGGGCAAGATTGGGCAGGCGGTGAATATCAACATCACAAAGATTCAAGAATCTTTGCGCAAAGACAACGAAGCCGTCAAGGAAACCGTTGGCGTTGTCAAGGCGATTGAAGGGGGCAACTTGGATATGTCTATCCACACAGAGCCCATGAATCCGCAATTGCTAGAACTGCGCAACATGCTCAACCGCATGATTGACGTGCTGCGTACCAACATCGGGATAAACATCAACGAAATCAAACGCGTTTTCGAGAGCTATCGCAACCTTGATTTCACAACGCAAGTCGAGGGGGCGCAAGGCGAAGTCGAGCTCATCACCAATATTTTGGGTGAGGAGATTAAAAAGATGTTGCGCTCATCAAGCGAGTTTGCAAACGAGCTTGCGAACAAGAGCAACAAGCTCAACGAAGCCATGCAAAAGCTCACGCATTCGAGCGAGCAGCAGACCGCCTCGCTCACGCAATCGGCTTCTTCACTCGATGACATCAACGCTTCGATGCAGACGATTAACGAAAAGACGGTTGATGTGAGCAAGCAAACAGACGATATTCGCGGAATCGTAACGATTATCCATGACATCGCCGACCAAACGAACCTGCTTGCGCTAAACGCCGCGATTGAAGCGGCGCGGGCGGGCGAGCATGGGCGCGGATTCGCCGTTGTGGCAGACGAGGTGCGCAAGCTCGCCGAGCGTACGGGCAAGAGCCTGAACGAAATCGAGGCAAATATGAATATCCTCGTGCAGGGCGTTACGGACATGAGCGATAGTATCAAGACACAATCCCAGAATCTCGCGCAAGTCAATGACGCGATTACGCATATCCAAGAAATCACGCAAGAAAATGCCGAGATTGCGAACAACACAAACGAGATTACACATGAAATCGGCTTGATTGCAGACCATATCCTCGAAGATGCGAATAAGAAAAAATACTAGGATTCCCTACGATTGCGCTTGAATCTTCGCAATCACGGCGCTACTGCTCCTGCCGCTAAGCAGCTTTGCGAGCCGCACTTCGCCCGCAAACTCTGCGCCCACAATCTCCTTGCCCTCATAGTCGCTGCCTTTCACCAAAACATCGGGCTTGATAGCCTCGATGAGCGCAAGCGGCGTTTGCTCCTCGAAGCTAATGACAAAATCAACGGCGCTAAGCGCGCAAAGAACGCCGATTCTATCCTCAAGCGTGTTGATGGGGCGGCTCTTGCCCTTGAGCGCACGCACGGAATCATCGCTATTCACGCCCACAATCAGCACATCGCCACAATCGCGCGCCTCTTGCAGATAGGCGACATGCCCATAATGCAAAATATCAAAGCAGCCATTCGTCCAAACGATTGTCTTGCCTTCATTGCGAAGCTTTGCCACAAGAGAGGCGAGATTCTCGGCAAACACACGCTTGCCTTGCGTCTTGCTCGCATGCGCATAATGGCGAATCTCGGCTAGGCTCGCCGTTGCGCTGCCAATCTTGCCCACAACAACGGCGGCAGCGGCATTGGCAAACTGCACGGCTTTGACAATCGACTCGCCGCAGCACAGCACAAACGCGAGCGCCGCAATCACGGTATCGCCCGCGCCTGTTACATCATAGACTTCACGTGCAATAGTCGGGACGCGCAAAAGTTCATCGTTGTGCAGAATCCCGATTCCCTCCTCGCTAAGCGTAATGAGCGGATAGCTAAGCGCGCATTGCTCACGCAAGGCAAGCAACGCCTGTTTTAGGCGCGAATCATCGCCACGCGCAAGCGCGATTCCCGTTGCGCTCTGCGCCTCTTTCTTGTTGGGCGTAAGCAGCGTTGCGCCACGATATTTGCGATAATCGCTGCCCTTTGGGTCGACCAAAACGCGCTTGTTTGCGGCGTTTGCGAGCGCGATAATCTGCGGGGTGAGAGACGATGTGAGCACGCCTTTGGCATAATCTGAAAGCACGATGCAATCGACATGCTCAAGGCTAGCGCGCACAAACGCGAGAATGCGTTCCTCGCTTTGCACGCTGATGTCATGCCGCTGCTCCCAATCCACGCGCACGACTTGCTGATTGCTCGCGATAATGCGCGTCTTTTGCGTGCTCAATCGATTGCTTTGCGAGACAAGCCCCGCTGTGTCGATTCCCATTTCCGAAAGCTTGCGGCAAATCTCTGCGCCCACCAAATCATCGCCCACAACGCCGCACGGAATCACAGACGCGCCAAGCGCAAGCAGATTGTGCATGACATTGCATGCCCCGCCAAGCCGCCTGCTCTCGCTCTTGACATCAACCACAGCCACAGGCGCTTCGGGCGAGATTCGCTCGCATTCGCCCCAAACATAATGGTCAATCATCACATCGCCCACGACAAGGACGCAAGGCGCATGCGTTTCGAGAGAATCGAAAAAGGCAGATTCCATTATGCGAGGCTTTTTGCGGTGCGCAAAAGCAAATCTTTATAGGCGAGAATGCCGTCTTCGAGGCTAAAATGCGGGACATAATCGAGGTCGATTTTGGTGCTCGCAATATCGGCGCATGTGTGCTCTTGAAAAAACGAGTAGGGATTGTCGATATATTTTATCTTGAAATGCAGCTTCAAAATCTCCTTGAGCGCGCGCGCAATCTCGTTATAGCTACGCGCAATGCCCGAGCCGACATTATACACGCCGCTACGTTTGGCGAGCAACGCCTTGATGTTTGCCTGAATCACGTCTTCGATATAGACAAAATCGCGCTTTTGGTCGCCATCGGCAAACAGCCGCACCTTGTGGTGCGCAAGCGCCTGAACGGTCATTTGCAGAATCATCGAAGCCGTCTTGCCCTTATGCACCTCGCGGTTGCCATAGACATTGAAATAGCGCAAGCCGATGATTCTCATCTGCGGATTTTGCGCCGCAAATTGCATCGCGATTCTGTCCATCGAGAGCTTGGAGAATCCATAGACATTCTCGGGAATCTCGCCCTCGCCCACGCAGTTTGGCGCGGGCGAGTTGCCATACACACCAGCGCTTGACGCATACACGACATGCGCCTTTTTCTCGCTCGCAATGCGCAAGAGCTCCAAGAATGCGTTCACGTTTGTGCGCACCATGAGTTCCTGATTCATGCATGTCGTGTCCGACACCGCCGCTTCGTGAAACACGCAATCAAAGGGCAAGCTCTGCAAAAGCTCGAGATCGCGCTTGTTCGTAATGTCGCCCGCAATCACCTCGCCGTTAAACCCAATCAGATTCCGAAAATGCCCAAGACTAAGGCTATTGCTGCCCTCACGGAATTTGTCAAACACAATCACGCGCGCGTTGTGATGCCGTTGCAGATAATGCGCAAGATTGCTGCCGATGAACCCCGCGCCGCCTGTGATGAGGATTGTGCGCCCCTCGAGTGTCTCGCTGATGTGTTTCATTCTTTGACGCCAATCATGACAGATGTTGCCTTGATAATCGCCACGGCTTTCTTGCCCTCTTTGATTCCAAGTTCCTTAATCGATTCGAGAGACACGGTCGCCGAAATCACATTCCCGCCGCCAATGTCGAGCTTGACAATCGCATTCACCGCGCCTTTTTCGACCTTGACAACCTTGCCCTTGAGCTGATTGCGTGCACTGATTTTCATCAATCTATCCTTTGCGTAAGATTGCCAATTCTAGCAGCTCACGGCTTCTATCTGACTGAATCCAATCATAGAATTTTTGTGCTATCATCACACAAAGGAAAGGAAAAACGATGTGGAAAAGGTTGGGTTGCGAGAATCTGCTCGAGCTCGTGCTGCTTGTGCCGCGCGGCTATGACAACCAATTCCTAAGCGAGGACATCGCGCAATCGCCGCTTGTTGCAAAGGTTGAGATTCTGCACTACTCCGCGCGCGCGCGATTCGCGCATGCCGATGTCTTCTTGCCCGATTGGAATCGCTACGCGAAGATGCTCATCTTTCACCCCAAACAATACCATGCAATGGTCTTTCGCGCGGGCAGCAAGCATATTGTGAGCGCAAAAACCGACAACAGAGACGTGCTGACGCTGATACAACCAAAGATTCTGCAAAAGAGCGAACGAATCGTGCCGCGCATCGCCCTGCCCAAAGGAATCGCGCAACACAAGGCGCTTGCGTTTTTGCAAGAGCAAATCACAAAAGACGCGCTCGAACGCGAGGGAATCCCCGCGCATTACGCGCGCGCCATTGTCGAGGGCTTTCACCCCACGCAAGAGTTTGTGCGCGCCTTTTGCGAGAATGGCGGCTTTGGAGAGCAAACGCTCGAGGCGCTCAAGTTTGTCGAAATCCTCGACTACTTGCGCAAGCGCCCCATTGTGCGCGAGTTCCCTGCCCCGCGCGTCTCGCCGCGCTCGCCGCAAGATTTCATCGATTCGTTGCCCTTTGCGCTCACGAGAGACCAGCGCCAAGCCATTTGCGACATCGAAAACGACCTGCACAGCGCCAATGCGACACGAAGAGTCGTAATGGGC
>CAMXAV010000005.1 GCA_947179285.1 uncultured Helicobacter sp. | reverse complement strand
GCTTTTGTTTTTGTTCCAAATGCGTTCGTTCCCGCATCTTGTGCGGCGCATTCGTCTGCTCACCCCCGCGTATAATTTCTTGCTCGCCTCTGCTGTCTTTACGGGCATCATTCTCGCGTTTATGCAGCAAAATTATAGCCTGAACGCGATGATGATGAGCATCGTTGGCGCTGTGATAGCGTGTAATGAGATTCGGCGCTACAAGCGTCAGCGCGTGATTGCGAGCTATGAGATTCCCGAACAAAGCGCGTTCATCGCGTGGGCGAAAAAGAAATATGCCCTTGACATCGCGTTGTTGCTTGTGCTAGTATTGCTGACTTTTTATTTTTAAAGGAATCACAATGCTAACAATAGGCGATGTTGCGCCGCTTTTTTGCCTGCCTAGCTCTGATGGCACAGAACTCTGCTTGCAAAATTTGCGCGGTTCTTTCGTGGTTGTTTATTTTTACCCCAAAGATTCCACGCCGGGCTGCACAACGGAGGCATGCGATTTTAGCGCGAGCCTCGCAAGCTTTGTCGCAAACGGCGCTTGCGTGTTGGGCATTAGCCCCGATTCGATGCAATCTCATCAAAAATTTATCAACAAACATGCGCTCACAATCGCGTTATTGAGCGACAACAACCATTCTGTGGCGCTGCAATACGGCGCGTGGGGCGAGAAAAAGTCGTATGGCAAGACCTATGAAGGCATTTTGCGGAGTACATTTTTGATTGACAAAGAGGGCAGAATCGCGTTTGTGTGGCACAAAGTCAAGGTCAAAGACCATGCCAAAGCCGTGCTCGAGAAGCTGATTGAGATTCGGGGCAATGTGGCATAAAACTTGCTTTGCATAGAGAAATAGGAGGCTGTATGAGATGGATTGTCTTGTTACTCTTTTCGGTTGCGTTTGGCATTGGGCTTGAGAATCGGTGTGTGCAAAACATCGAAGACCTTTCGGCGCAGCAAATCAAGCTCTTGCGCAAAGTCTATAAATATGGTGAGAAGCTCGATTTGGGCTACACGCTCGCAGCGATTGCGTGGAAGGAATCATGCGCGGGCGAATACCGCATGAATTTCCAAGACCCAAGCGCGGGGATTTTCCACGCGCATATCCCGACCGTGCTCAAGAGGTATCCACATCTTGGCAATGACGGATTCACACAGAATCGCATTGGCGAACGGCTCGTGCGCGATGATGAGTTTGCCGCAAAAGAGGCGATTGAGCAGCTATTGTATTGGCGCAAGGTGCATAATGGCGATTGGGAGAAGATTATCAAGTCTTACAACAAGGGCTTTAGCTGGCAAAAAGATAAAGAAAAAGAAAGACTCGCCAATGCCTATTTGCGCGATGTAACGATACGTTACAAGCAGCTCAAACAACAATTGCATTCGGTACGACCAAAAAGAGCCGCGCAGCAGCAACAAAAGCAGCAGAGCGCCACGCCAAAAAGCGCAGCAATGCGGAGTTTCAACGATGGCTTTGTCGATTCCAAAAGCCTCATGACACCGCATGGCAGCAATACATCGTTCCAACTCATGCCTGATTATTAAAAATGCGCTATAATAAGGAAAAACCTCAAGGAAAACAATGCCACAAATCAGCGTTCTTGTCGCGGATAGTAGCCCGATTACGAAAAAATTGATTTTGGGGGCGCTTAAAAAATTGAGTGTTCCACGCATTCTCGAGTGTCCAGATGGTGATACTGTGCTCGAATATCTCGATGAAAATATGGATTTCAATGTTCTGTTCTTGAACTCAAATGTTGCGGGAATGGATTATCATACGCTCATTACGAAGATGAAGGGGCGCGGCGTTACGGACAAAATCACCATTTTTCTTGTTTCTAGCCAGCTCAATGACGCTCAATATCGCCTATTGCAAAACGATGGCGTGAAGCATTTCATCACAAAGCCCTTCAACGCCATCAAGCTCGAATCGATTATCACGCCCATCATTCGCACGCTCATGGACCCACAGCATCATCGCGGGATTTACGAAAATGAATATAAAGATGAGATTCTCGAGATTCTCCAAAAGGGCGCGAAGTTTCAGGTGGTTGAGCAGCAGAATCTGATTCTAACCAAGAGCGCCGATAGGGTGCTGAAAATCCCTCTCGATGCCTTTTTGCGCATTGTGCGCCTTGAACGGATTGTCAAACAAGGGCAAGAATGAGCACGCAACCCCAAGACCAAAAGAGTTTCGACATTGAGAGCTATCGGCAGCTGCTCGATATTCTCTTCAACACGCATCACCCTCTCTCTGCCGATGAGGCGAACATCTTGTTGCGGCTTTTCCCTAAAGATTCTAGCGAACAAGTCGGCAATGGAATCGCGTCTATCATTCAAACCATCGAATGCTCGCGGGCGCAATTTCGCGAGATTCTGCACAACGCGCCGTCAGAACAGCTGCGCAACGAGCTTGTGCAACGTTTTAGCGCCTTGCGAGGCGCAAAAACTTAGCCAATGCTAATCTCTTTGAAATCCGCAATTTTTAGGAACTCTTTATAGATTCTTGCGAGTAGCGCCTTGCGGTTGTCGCGCAATGCCATATCGGGCGCGTTCACAAGCACTTTGTCGAAATAGCGGTCGAGAATCTCGCGAAGCGCCAAGAGTGCATGCAATTCCTCTGTCAGGCTCGCGTATTTGCGCGCCTTGAGCGCCTCGAAGGCGTGGTAAAGCTCGAGCTCCTCGCTTGCGTTTAGAATCTCTGTTTGAATCTCGGGGAGATTGTCGAGGTTAAGCCCCTGCGTGATGTTTGCCACGCGCTTAAAGATAGCGCCAAGCGCATTAAGTTCGTCTTGCTTCGCCTCGCCAAGCGCCACGAGCCGCCTATCAATCGCGCACAAATCCCGCTCGCCGCTCGCAAGCACAGCCGCGATGAGCGAGGCATTCACATCATAAAACGCCCCCAAACGTTCCAAGACAAATTGCGTGAGCTTGGCGGTGTCAAAGGCTGCATAATGCGGCGCGAATTGCTGCAATTGCTTCTGCACATCAAATTCAAGCCCAAACGCAAGCACAATGCGTATGATTCCGTTTGCAGCGCGGCGTAGCGAGAATGGGTCTTTCGAGCCGCTTGGAATCTTGCCAATGCTAAAGAGCGCGAGGAGATTATCGAGCCGATAGGCGAGCGCAAAGATTGCGGCAAACAGGTTGCGCGGCAGCGCGTCATCTTGGCTTTTGGGCAGATATTGGTCGGCAATCGCGCCCACGACAAGCGCGTCATGCCCCGCATGCGCCGCCATCGAGCCGCCAATGATTCCTTGCAGCTCGGTAAATTCAAACACACTCTCGCTCACGAGGTCTGCCTTTGTGAGTTGCGCCGCCTGCTGCAAAAGCCTTTCAATCGTGCTTGCGTCTTTGCCCGTGAGCTCTTGGAGCTTTGGCATATAGAGCGTGCCAAGCGACAGCGCGATTGCGCCCTCGCGCCGTGCTTTGTCTGCCATGCTGCCAAGCCCCTCGACAAAGCGCACATTCTCGAGGGCTTGGGGCATAAACCCATTGCGCAAATCGTTTTGATAGAAAAACAATGCGTCCGAAAGCCGCGCACGTAGCACGCGTTCGTTGCCCTTGACAATCAGCGAATCATCGCCCTTGAAGGCATTGCTCACGACAATAAAACCATTGTAGAGATTCTCGCCTTTGAAAAGCGGAAAATAACGTTGATTCTCCTTCATCGAGGTGATAATCATCTCTTGTGGAATCGTCAAGAAATGCGCATCGAAATGCCCAAGCAGCGCCGTTGGATACTCGGTAATCGCGACAATCTCGCTAAGCAGCTCGGAATCGAGCCCCACGCGAATATTTTCTCTCGCCTCAATCGCCTTGATTTGTTGCAAGATTCTCTGTTTGCGCGCCTCTGAATCCAGAATCACGCCGTTTTGTTCGAGCAGATTCTCGTATGCAGCCTGCGTCTCAAACCCGCGCGCATCAAAGCCAAGCGCGCGATGTACAAAGGTTTGCTTTGCGCTTTTGATTCCGAAGAGTTCCATATCAACGAGCGTATCATCGAGCATCACGCAAAGCGTGCGCACGGGGCGAATGAAGCTTTCAGAGAGGCTGCCCCAACGCATTGTCTTGCCAAAATGCAGCCGTTGCACAAAGTCGCGCACGATGTCGGCGATGATGGCGCGCGTCTCTTGCCCCTTGGTGTGCTTTTGATAATACAATACCTCTTTGCCGTCTTTGTGCGCCGTGCGAACCTCTTCTTTGCCCGCGCCCGTGCGCTTGAGGAATCCATCAAATGCCTTGCTTGGCGCGCCGTTTTGGTAGGCGACACTCACGGGGGGACCAAAAAATTCCTCGATTCCGTCCTTCTGCCGCGCGTCTATCTGCCCGCGCACAACGAGCCGCCGCGGCGTGTAGTCGAAACGGCATTGCCCACCGATTTGCTGTGCGCCCAATGCGGCATAAAATTTATCTAGGATATTTGGCAATTCTTTCAAAAACGGAATCGCGGGCAATTCCTCTGTGCCAATCTCGATGAATAATGCAACACTCACAATCTACTCCAAAAGATTTTGCTAGGTTTTGCGCCTAATTTTGATGCGCTTAATGCGGTTTCCGTCCATTTCGAGCACCTCGAAATCGGCGTTCAAATCGCTCACGGTGTCTCCGACATTGGGCACTGTGCCAATCAGGCTAAAGACATAGCCGCCAATACTGACCTCATCGCGGCGCGCGTCAAATTCAAAGCCGATTTTTTCCTCGAGCGCAAAGATTTCATGCTTGCCATCGACTTCGTAGCAATTGGGCTCGATTTCTTGAAATGCGTCATGCACGCGCGTGTCGTGTTCGTCATGAATATCGCCAATGATTTCCTCGACAATGTCTTCCATTGTTATCATTCCCGATGTCCCGCCATACTCGTCAATCACGAGTGCGGTGTGGATTCTGTCTTTGTTCATCGTGGTTAGAATCTTCGCAATCGGCGCGCTCTCGGGGACGATAATCACAGGGCGAATGATTTTTTCAAAATCGATGGGCTCGTCTTTGCAGGCGAGCTTGAGCAAATCGCGGATATGAATGATGCCCTTGATGTTGTCTTTGCTGTCCGTATAATACGGGAAACGTGTAAATCCCGATTGCATGACGATGTCCATGTTTTGTTCGAGCGAGGCTTGGGCATTGAGGCAAATCATATCGTTGCGCGGCGTCATGATTTCTTTTGCCACAGTGTCGGAAAACTCAACGGCGTTTTTCATAATCTCGCCCTCGAGCATGTCGATATGCCCGCCCTTCAGGGATTCGCCAACGATGATTTTGAGCTCCTCTTCGCTATGTGCGAGCTCGCTTTCTTTGGCAGGCTCGATTCGAAAGCAGCGCAAGAAGAAAAGCGCCGTGAGGTCGAAAAGGCGAATGAGCGGATAGAAGAGAATCCAAAAGAGATGCAGCGGGCGGGCGATGAGCAGCACAACGCGTTCGGTTTTGGCAATCGCGAGCGATTTGGGCACGAGCTCGCCAAGCACGACATGCAAAAAGGTGATAATCGTGAATGTAACGACAACGCTAATGGTCTTGCCCAAAACAGCGTTGTTGCCCGCAAGAAAGGTGATGGGCGCAACCAACAAGCGCTCCACAGCGGGCTCGGCAATCCACCCAAGCGCAAGCGAGGCGAGCGTGATTCCGAGCTGATTGGCGCTAAGGTAGGTGTCGAGATTGTTGGAGATTTTGAGCGCAAGCCCCGCTGTGCTGTTTCCACGTTTTACGAGTTCTTCGAGCCGCGAGCGCCGCACTTTGACAATCGAAAATTCGGAGAGAACGAAAAAAGCATTCAAGGCAACCAATAGGAGGGCTAAAAATAGCATAAAGAGACTATGCAGGTCCAACAATAAACTCCTCTAACGACAAAACAAAAGTATGTAAACGATTGTAGCATATTATACTTAATATTTTTTCAGATTAGTTGTGTTAAAATTTTTGCTTGTAATGAGACAAAAGGGGCGAGACGCTGATGTCTAAAAAGGCAATCATAACGGGGATTACGGGGCAAGATGGTGCATACCTTGCGGCGTTGTTGTTGGCAAAGGGCTATGCAGTGTATGGGATTTATCGGCGCGTGAGTACCCCAAATTTTTGGCGTTTGCGGGCGCTTGGAATCGAAGAGCATGCCGCATTGACGCTCATTGAGACCGACATCACCGATAGCAGCGCCGTCTTTGCGCTGATTGAAAGCATTGAACCCGATGAAATCTATAACCTCGCTGCGCAATCCTTTGTCCCAAGCTCTTTCACCCAGCCACTTGCCACAATGCACACCAACGCACTCGGCGCGCTTCATTTGCTCGAGGCTATCCGAATCTGTAACCCCAAGATTCGCTTCTACCAAGCCTCGACCTCCGAGATGTTTGGCAACACAGGCTCGCCCACACAAAACGAGCAATCCCCATTTTGCCCTTGCAGCCCCTATGCAACCTCGAAACTCTATGCGCATTGGCTCACAATCAACTACGCGCAAAGCTATCAACTCTTTGCTTGCAGCGGAATCTTGTTCAATCATGAATCCCCGTTGCGGGGCATCGAGTTTGTAACGCGCAAAATCACCGATTCTGTCGCCAAGATTTCGCTAGGCAAGATAGAATGCCTCGAGCTTGGCAATCTCTATGCCAAACGCGATTGGGGCTTTGCCAAAGAATATGTCGAGGGTATGTGGCAGATGTTGCAATACGACACGCCCGAAACCTTTGTCTTGGCGACAGGCAAGAGTTATAGCATTAAAGAATTTGTCGAGTATTGCTTCACGCTCGCGAAGATTCCGATTGCGTGGGAAAACAGCGGCGCTCGCGAGATTGCACGTGACGAACGCGGCATTGTGCGCGTGCGCATTAACCCAAAATATTACCGCCCAAGCGATGTCGATTGCCTGATTGGCGATGCGAGCAAAGCCCGCAAGCTGCTTGGTTGGAATCCTAGCTGCGATTTGCAGCAGCTCTGCAAGCTCATGCTCGAATCCGACATGCAGCACAATTTGCGTTCATAAGGCGCATGAGAATCCTACATTTGGGCAAATTCTATCCGCCAACGCATGGCGGCGTGGAACGCGTGATTGCCGAGCTTGTCGAGGGTTGCAATGCTGCGGGGTTGCAAACAGATGTGCTTTGTGCGAGCGAGACACTGCGCTCGCAAACAAGCACGCATAGAATCGGCGAGACGCACTACACGATTACACGCGCTGCAAGCTTTGGCAAGCTCGCGCGAACGGCGATTGCGCCGATGATGATTGCGCGTTTGCGTGCGCTTGGCTCGCAATATGACATCATTCATGTGCACCACCCAGACCCAATGGCGGCGCTCGCGCTGTTTTTGGTGCGCCCAAAGGCAAAGATTGTCTTGCAATGGCATGCCGACATCGTGCGCCAAAAGCGCCTCTTGCGATTCTATGCGCCGCTTTTGCGTTGGCTCATTCGCCGCGCCGATGTTGTCGTTGGCGCAACGCGCGCGCATATCGAAGATTCGGACTATACCCCGCATTTTGCGCCCAAAGGCAGGGTGATTCCCTATTCTATCGCGCCCCTTATGCCACAAGAAAATTGCATTGAACTTGACAAAAGTTTTTTTAATGTTTTCGCGCTCGGGCGCTTGGTCTATTACAAGGGCTTTGCGTATTTGATAGACGCGGCAAATGCGCTTGATGAGAGTTTTCGCATTTTCATCGGGGGCGATGGCGCGCTGTATCGGAATCTGTCGGAACAAATTGTGCGGCACAATCTCCAGAATCGCGTGTTTTTGTTGGGCGCGTTGAGTACGCAAGAGATTTGCAATTATTTCGAGCAATGCGATGTGTTTGTGCTGCCCTCAATCGAGCGCACAGAGATGTTTGGAATCGTGCAGCTCGAGGCAATGGGCTTTGGCAAGCCCGTTGTTGCAACAAAGATTGAACGCTCGGGCGTGCATGATGTCAATCTTGATATGCAAAGCGGGCTTGTCGTCCCCGCGTGCGATTCGCAGGCACTCGCCAATGCCTTGCGCACGCTCAAAGACGACAAGGCGCTTTATGCAAAGCTTGCACAAGGCGCAAAACAGAGAATCCGCGCCTTTTTGCCCGAGCAAATCATTCCACAATGGCATGCGCTCTATCGCGAGCTTTGCGAGGGCTGATTTAGAAGAATCAAACTATTGTTTCAAGCCCAAGAGTGTGTTGATGATTTCATCGAGCGCCTTTACTACCTTGGCGTTTGCCGTATAGCCCGCTTGGAATTGAATCAAATTGGTGAGTTCCTCATCGAGGCTCACACCCGAGATGGCATCATGTTCTTCTTTGGCAGAGGCGAGCACGGCGGCTTTAAGCTCGTTGTTTGCCAACGCGTCTGCTGTGTCGTTTGCGATTTGCCCTGCGAGGTTTTTATAATACTCAAAGAGCTTGAACGCATGGTCTGTGCCGTCATATTCGCGGAACATCACGTTATCGTATTGCAACTGAATCATCGCATTTGCGACATCATGGTTACCCGTTACATTTGCCTTATATGCCTTAATGGTCGTTGGGTCATCGCGATAATTCAATGCAAGGTTGATGTCCCTTGCATCGCGCCCATCAAAGAATCGGTTGAGCCCGAGCGCGCCGGCGATGTTGCTGCCTTTGTCTTCGATACCAATCGTGATTTCTTTGATGTTCAGCGCGGCTTTGGGGTTGATTTGGAATGTGCGCGATTTGTTGTTATACACTGCCTCGAAATAGTCATCGAAGTCATTGTTCGCGTTGCCGTCATTGTTGTCATCAGAGTTTGTGTTGAGCTGCGTCAAGATGTCGTTCATCGTGGTTTTGCCATCAATGGTAACCGTCTTGCGCGCAATCTCATCGCCCACGCTATTATAGAGCACAACATCGAAGCTACCCTCGCGGAAATGATAGCCCGAGCTCACGACAGCTTCGTTGGCATCGAGATTCTCCATAAAATCGCCGCGAATGTTGGGCGCGGCGCTTCGGGCATAGATGTTGTTGGTCGATTCGATGAGCGTGGCGGCAAAGGTATCGAGCATGTTGATGTAGCGCTGAATGTCGCCGAGTGTCGCGGTTGCGCTTTTGCTCACATCAGCCACACCTGTGGCAAGCAACGCGCCAAGCTTGCCTTCGCGCAAATCAGAGGTCAAATCTTTGTGCTTCCAATCTTGTTTGGTGTAGAGGAAGTTATAGAATCCTTCGGGATTCTTCGAGTTATCGACAGCGAGCGGGTGGAAGCTCACGCCATCGACAAGCGTATAACCATTTGCGATTTTATAGCTATAATCCTCGGTGAAGTCGACAGAATCTGTGAACATGCCATCGACTTTGAGCGCCTCTTTGAAGGCTTGCCCGCCGATGAGCTTGGAGAGTTGGAGCTCCTTTCGGTCGCGTTCATCGCGCAAATCGTTTGCTGGGGCGAGCTTGTCCTCGCGCTCATACATCGTGATTTGCCTGTTGATGTTGGCAATCTCCTGCCCCAAATCGTTGACTTTCTTGATGATGTCTGCTGCCTCTTCGTTGATGTCAAGCTGGAGCTGATAGAGGCGATTGCGCGTTTCGCGAATCGTTGTGGCGAGCGTTTGGGTTTTTTCGGCAAGCACGATTCTTTGCGCAGGGTCGCTCGATTTCTCCGAGAAATCCTTCCATGCATTGAAATATTCTTGCAAATCATTATACATGCCCTTTTTCTCGACATCGGGAAGATAGGCTGACACTTCACGCAAGACATCGTATTTGGTTTGGCTATATTCTTTTTCGCCCGCTGCTGTTACATAGCGGCTAAAGATGTATTCATCATGCAAGCGCTTGATTGTGTCGACATTGACGCCGATTCCATACGTGCCGAAATTGCCGATATTGTTCAGCGATGTGTTGCTCGTTTGCACGATTTGTCGGCTATAAAGCTCTGTGCTTGCGTTGGCGATGTTGTGCCCTGTCGTGTCGACCATTGTTTGGTGGGCAATCAATCCTGTATAAGCCGTGTTTAGAGAAGTAAAAATACTTGGCATATTCTACTCCTTACGCATCGACAGAGATGAAGCTGACATCTTTAGAAATGTGTCTGCCGCGATAATCGCTTTCAGACGGAATGAGCTTGTCGAGCATCGAGCGATAAAACTCACCCACAGCGGCAGAGAGCCGCGCGAAGTGGAGATTTGCTTCTTTGAGCTCGAATAAGTGGGTGTTCAATGTGTCGAACAACGCAACGGCTTCAGGACCAACAAGTTCACGCACTTCAACTCCCGGGCGCTGCTCGACAAGCCCTTGAATGATTTCTTTGGCAAGCTCTTTTTTGTGAAAAAAGGCGTCAATCAAATCTTCTTTGGGCTTCATACGCGCAAAGATTGCCTCATGTTTTGCTTGTTTGATGTCCTCGATATCTTCTTTGGTGATGGCAATGAGTGCTTGCACATCGGCAATGGAATCTTTGATATGGGTTTGTAGCATTTGTTGCTCCTTAAAAGTTAGCTACTACTTCCCAAGCAAATTCCGTGCCATTTTTGCCGCACTCCCTCCTATATCGATTTTATATGTACCTTTTGCCAAGGCTTCTTTGATTTCAGCAACACGTGATGTCTCGATTTTGTCGTCTTTGCTTGCACGTTTTGCTGTTTGGTCGTTGCCTTGCGCGTTGCTCACAGCCTGACTTGCGGCTTGGAAAAACGCATTGTCATGTCGGATAGAGCCAATCATAATGCCTCCTTTCATAAACGATTCATAGACTATATCGACACAATATTATTTTTTGTTAGGGTCAAATGCGTCATTGATTCCCTGCAAGACTTTATCCACGCTTGTGTTTGGTCGCTCTTGCGCCGAATCGGGCGGGATATAGAGGCTCACATTGGGTCCCCCGACTTTCATTGTGTACATTGCCACGAATATCATCGTATAGGCAAACACAACGAATCCAAGCGTTGGGACAATCCACGAAGCGAGGTCGAAGCCTCTGTGTGTGCGCACCTCCATAGGCTGGCTAGAAGCCGCTACTGGCGCGGCGGCGGGCTTGTGTTTGGGTTTTCTGCGAAATGCCATGTTGTTTCCTTGATTCTCATATAGCCATTTTTGTTCCGCATTATAGCACAAGCATGCGATGGTGTATAATGTTGCAAAGGAAAGAAATGCCACAAGTTGCCACGATTCCCGATTATGTGATGTTCGGCGGCTCGTTTGACCCGCCACATGTGGGGCATAGCGCGATAGCAGAGCGGCTTTGTGCGCTTGGCGCGCGGCTCTTTGTTGTGCCCGCGTTTTTGAGCCCATTCAAGACAACAAGCCTCTTTTGTGCAAGGCTGCGGCTGCGTTGGGCGCAAATCGTGTTTGACAATCCAAAAATTGTCATAAGCGACTTTGAGATAGCGCGCGGCGCGCCCACGCCGAGCTTGCAGACGCTTGAATATCTGCAAGCGCATTTTCATATCGATAGCGCGCAAAAGATTGGAATCGTCATCGGCGCCGACCACCTCGCGCGCTTGCATGAATGGTTTGGGTTTGAATCGTTGCGCCAAAAGGCTGTGTTTGTTGTTTTTGCGCGCCCTAATGCCCAAAGCGATGCTGCGATTCTGCAAACAATCGATTTTTGCTGGGTCGCGTTTTGCTGCCCTTGCAGCTCGACACAGATTCGCCAAGCCTTGCATGTGGGCAATCGCGAGATTCTACAATGGCTCGATTCGCGCATCGCCGATGAGGTTTGGCAGGCGGTTTTGAAAAAATAAGTTCTGAACATATTTTAATGTATAATAAGAAAATCGGGGCAAGGGGGGAGAATATGAAAAGATTCTGGTTTTTGTTGCTGGGTGCAATCGTCTATGCCCAATCTGTTGAGCATATCCCGATTCCGGGCGAAAGCCAAAACATGCAGCACAAGCTGCCCTTGAGTGCACAAAAACGTTCCAATCTCCCGATTCTGCTTGAGTCCGATGATTCGAGCATGCCGGGCTATCTGATGCCCGCGCCCGCACATGAGCTGCTCAAGCC
>CAMXAV010000004.1 GCA_947179285.1 uncultured Helicobacter sp. | reverse complement strand
AAGAATCGCCAAGAGATTCTAATGGAACATCAGAATCTTTTAGCATGCTTTGGATATAGAATCTATCGACATCAACGCCGCTTTTTTCGCCCAATTCTTGGGGCTCTTGCGTATGATAATGCGAATATGCGTCCCAATATTCCCACAAAGGCATCGCCAAAACGGCGACACAAACAAGAAACATAAAAACTATGAGCTTGCCAAAAGTTGCGCATTCAATCTTTGAATCTTCAGCCCAACATATCTGCGGATTTTGTTGCACAAATGCCATCGTTTTTTCGTTGCAAAAACAATCGGCAATCATCGTTGGTTCGATTCCGCTTGTGGCGCAAAAATCGGCGATAGAATCATCATGGATTGTGCTAAGAACATGCTGCGGAAAGAGTTGATGAAAATTTAGCACAGGAATGAGATTTGCAAGAATAATGGCTATCGAATCTTCGGGCTTGAATGTCTGAAAAAAATGCACAGCGCCTTCAAAAACAACGGCGATAAAATGCTCTGCGCCTGCCCAAACAACGAGCGTTGGCGCATTGTTTGGCACAATCGCGGGCAGAATCGCGACACTCGGGACGGCGACTAGCGCAGCAAACGAATGCTTTTGGAGCTCCGCAATCGCTTGGCATAGCAAAGATTGCGGGTAGATATACCCCACCTTTGGGCTTGGACGTGCAAAAAAATATTCCTCGCTGCCATCAAGATTGAGCTGCAACAAAGCATGGGCAAAAGATTCTGTATCGTTTTGCGTTTCGTTCAAATGCGCGACACAAAAAGAATCAGAAGGCATAATGGCGATGATGGGCGCAAAAAGCTTGCTATCGCGAATCTCTTTTGCATGTACGTCTAAAAACTTTTTGTGTTGTGTCTCATAAAAAATAGGAATTTTATGTCTCATTTTCGCCCTTTCGTTGTATATATGATAACAAAAAGGCTACGATGACAAAAGAATCGGGCAAATGATTATTTGATTTTAATGGGCTTCATCTTAGAAATCGCCACAAGTGGAATCTTCTCTGCGCCTTGCTCGCTTATGCCTTGCAGCCAATATTGATTCTCATAAAAAAGAATGCCTTGTGGCACAAGACGTATTTTATATGTTTCGTCAGCAAGACAATAGGTGATTTTAAGCATAGGAGCAGAATCGGGAATGCGCGGCGCGCTTGGCTGCTGTTGCTGTTGTGGCTGCTTGGGCTCTTTTTGCGCGAGTGCAAAAATCTCATCGATTCGCGAGACAAATTCTTCGCCCATTTCTTGACAGACTTCGCGCACAACCTGCATAATCATCGCATCGCGACTTTGATGTTCTGCCTTTTGTGTAAGCTGAAAATTGCCATTAATTTTGATGACTTTATCGCCCAAACGTTGATAAATATCGCGTTGCAAAGTGCGTTCGCTAACGCCAAATTCTTCGCTTAAATCTTTAATCGATAAACTCTCCCCTTTGTGCAACAACTCCAAAATGCGTCCTAGCCGTGCAAATTTTGCATTATCCATTCACCCCTCCTTCAAGCTTGCCTCGTATTTATCCAAAATGCAATAGGGCTGGTAGCTCAACTTCGCTCTGCGCAAGCCCTCAATCCCCAAATCTTCCTCGCGATTGACAAAGCGATAATCGCTCCATTCATGTTTTAGAAAAAGCTGATTAATGACTTGATACGCGCCATGATAGCGAATATTTGCTTTTTCGATATGAATCACAGCCGTTTCTTTGTTGAGCGGCTCGCCCAAGCTAAAAGCGACAATCTCGCCGCCAACGCGCACGATTCCGCACCTGAAGCTTAAATCGGCAAAATGCGCAATCGCATTGCAGATTCCAATGTGTTCGTTGGTAAGGCTCTGCGTGGGCTCGCTTTGCGCAAACCACGCGTTCCACGTGGCAAGCAACTCTTGCTGGTTGCCTTCTGTGAGCGTCTCATAGCTATAATTAGGATAGTTTTCGTAAAATTGATTGACATGATTCTTTTTCTTATGAAACTTGCGCCCCTTGAGCTCGATGAGGCTATGGGTTTCATAGATATAATCCGAGCGGTCGCGGTTGTGTTCAAACACAAATCGTTCGGGCATGAGCGCCTCGAGCTCGGCTTTGTTGTTTTCCGAAAGAGAATGGATACAAAAGGGGAGATTTAGCGCCCGATAATGCGCAATCAGTTTTTCGATTGCCTGCGCCTTATCGCCACCAACGGGGAAAAAGAGAAATGGGGCTTGGTTGGGATATGTTGTCTCGATACACAATGCGCCTGCGATTTCACAAAAGCGGATTGTACGCGAAAAATGCCACAAGTAAAGGTTTGTGAACGATAAATCAGACACTTCTGGTGGGTATTCTTGCAGATAGGATTCGATGAGCGCCCTATCCGCAAGCGTGAGGGGTTGGAATTGGTTCAAACTCTGCCTTTGTTGTGATTACACAGGGTTGCCACCGCCATAGGGATTTGTTTTGAGAAATTGTCGGACTTTTTTGAATTTGACAATCTCATCAGAACCATGTTTGCGCGCCTCTTCGACAATGGCAATGCCTTGCTCTAAATAATCATACAATTCTTGCGCTTCTTCTTTGCTGAGTCGTTCCAATGGTGGGAGCGCCTCGAAGGCTTGCATGACCTTCTCGGCGTCTCTGCCTGCAATGGCAACCTTAAACTGCGTTGCCCAATTCATCAGGATGCACCTCTCTCCAAGCTTCCAAAAGACCGCGCACAACGCGCATGACAATGTCGATTTTTGCCGTATCGTTTTCGATATTTGCCTGCGTGAGCAGCTTGATTTGGTGGGTGTAAAGCCCTGTCAAATAATGCGCAACCTGCCCTCCCCTTTCATAATCAAGCGAGCTAATGAGCTCGGCAAAAATATCGGTAATGCGATTGATGAAGTGGATTTTTTTCTCAATATCCTCTTCCTCAATGCCTTGCTTTGCCGAAACGGCAAAGCGCAAAATCCCCTCATAAAGCATTTCGACTAATTTAGCAGGAGATTCGACCGAAACAGCACTCTGTGCATACGAACCATAAGCATTTTTTCCTTTAAGCATTGTCCACTCCTTGTGTGATTCAATTCTAGTTATTGCCCGATGATGCGTTAATCATCTGTTGCAATGTTTGTTGCGCTTGCGTCATCTTGTTAATCAATGAATCATACGCATTCATGCGGCTTCTTGTTGCTTCCATACGCTCATCGAGCCGCGATTGTTGGTTTTCTTTGTCTGTCTTGACGCGGTCATAATCGTCTTTGAGGCTCTGCTCGAATGATTTAAGCGTTGAATTTGAGCCCGTAATCATCTTCTCAATCGCGTCAGAGAACTGCGTAAAGAGCCCGTCAATGGTGGTTGTTGTGCCGCCAATGCGGTCAAACTCGCCTTCAATCACCTTGCCATTCGCATCACGTTTGGCAATCTCAAAACCGCCAATCGTAAATTCGCCGCCCTTGAAGAACGCAATGGCAAGCTCGGGGTCTTCTTTGAATTTTTCTTTCAAGGTTTTTTCGTCAATCTTGAGCCGCCCCTCATCGTCAAAGCTAAAGCCATAGCTCGAAATGCTCACGCTAATGCCCGAACCAGCGGTGAAGTTCAAGATGTTCTTAAGTGTCGAGCGCACGCCTGTAATGGTTGTCTCGCCGTTTAGATTCCCCGCGACTTTGGTTTTTTCGTCATAGCGTGTCTCTTCTTCAATCTTGCTAATGAGCTCGTTATAGGTTTTGACAAACTCATCAATGCCCTTGAAAATGTCATCATCATCGCGTGTGATACGAATCACGGAATGGTCAGTGCCTGTGTGCTCTTTGGTGAGCTCCACGCTGATTCCGCTCACGACATCATCAACGGTGTTGGTTGAGCGCGCAATCTCGATTCCGTTCCAGCTAAACTTCGCGTCTTGGGCGCGTTGCACATTGGTAACGCCTGCGTGTGCCAAAAAGTTTGCGGTCGACATGTGGAAACCACCGGTGATTCCGAGTTTGCTCGCGATGTCGGCATTCTCTTGGTTTGAGTTGCCCGAATCGAAAACGATTTGCACATTGCCATAGCCTTTTGCATCGTTCACAACGAGCTTGCCATCGACAGCCTTTGCCGTAACATCGCCATTGCCGTTGTTAATCGCATCGACAATCGCGTTCAGATTCTGCTCGGCTGTGTTGCTTGCGCTTGTGATAGTCGAGAGGTCGAGCCGCACGCCACCAATCGCAACCCAACCGCTCACCGCGCCGCCTTTAACAGCTGTGCTGCCTGTGAAGTCGTCTGTGCCAAAGCTTCTTGTGCCCGCTGTGAGACCAAGCTCGCTCAAAGGACCACCGCTTCCACTGCTAGCAACACTAATATCATACCCGCGTTGGTCGTTGATGATGAAGCCCTTGCCACCATTCACAAGCTCGACACTGATTGTGCCATCATCAAGCAACTTCTTGAGGTCAGGGTCTTGACTCATGGTGTGCTTAAGTGTTATAACAACTCCCTCCGCGTTCTCCTGCGATGTGTTGGTGGAGTGAGTGTTCATGTTGAAACTAAGCGTTTTGTCATTTCCATTCGCATCTTTTATGGTAAATTCAACGCCTGCTGTGAGCGCCCCACCTTTCACGAGCGAGCTCGATAGCGAGTTACCAAAATAGATTCGATTCTCCTCGCCTGTGTCTTTGGATTGAATCATGAGCTGATAGGGTTGGTTTCCCCCTGTTTTCATGATAATCCCCATCACAGCACCGTCCGTTGTGTCTGTGATTTTTTGGGCAACATCAGCCAATGTCTCGCCGGCTACGATGTCAATCTTATAATCCTTGCCGCCGTGGCTGAACTGTAGTGTTGTGTTAGACGTCGAGAATGTCGAATCGCGACTCTCATATTTTTTGCCAAGCTGTGTGAGGTCGTTTTTGGCGAGCTGATGTACCTCAACGGTGATGTCTTGCACGGGGATACCTGTGCTAATCGTTGCGGTGATTCCCTCGCCTGTCGTTGTCGCCTTGCGTTGATTATAGGTATCACCATCGGTGAATTTTTTCACATTTGTCTTGAGCTGCTCAACAAGCGTCATAATCTCGGTGAGACTCGTTTGCTTGTCGAGGTTGGTTTGCATTCTCTTGGTGAGAGGCTCGATGATTGTTTCTTCCTGTACCTTTTTGAGGTTGTCAAAGAGTGTGTTGTCGAGGAAGCCGCTTCCAAGCCCCATTACTTGTGTTGTTGCCATAAGTTCTCCTTAGATTTTAGACCTCTGTATCGAAAATTGCGCTTTGCATCTCGCGAATCGCCGCCATCAAACGCATCGCCTCTTGGCTAGGAATCTGGCGCAAAACCTCGCCGTTGTCGATTCTCTTCACTTCGACATACATCGCCTTGATGTCGTCATTGTAGCCAAACGTTGCGGATAGATTGAGCGGATTATACACCGCGTTGAGCTCTTCTACGAGCTTCGCAATTCTCTCTTTTGTGTCTTCTTCTACATCGGTTGTTTGCGAAAAACCTTGAGGGTTTGTTGCACTTTCTTCGGCATAACGACCCAAATCGGCAGATTGTGTTGGCATTTTGGGGACGCTAGGTGTGGGAGTACTCGATGCGGCTGGCATTGGTGCAATGCTTGGCGCATAGTTGGTTGTGAGTGTTGGTTGAATGGATTCCATAATCTATCCTCCTTGATAGTTTATTATGCTATTATAACATAATTCCCTACTATAATCGGCATAAGCCCATGAAAACTTGAGGGCTTTTCATTTTGCGCTAATGAGTTCGAGTGGGTCAAGGTGGAGATTTTTTTGCGTAACCTCGAGCATGAGCTTGCTCTCGACTCTGCCAATCACAAAGCCTCGCGTAACCTTCTTGCCCACGCTCACGCCCGTTGCAATCTCATCGAGCTGCGCATAAATCGTGTGCAAGTTGTTGGCATGTTTCACGACAACAACCTTTTTAAGCAGCGGCACTTCTTTGGCGAAAATCACCTCACCTGCGAGCACGCTCTTGACTTTTGCGCTCGATTCAAGCGGGATAAACGTCACCGATTCGCTGAATGTCTGGAGGTTATAGATGGGGTCATAATAGGGTCCAAACTTGCGCTCGATTTTGTATTTATCAAGCGGCGCAATCGTCTTTGCGCCCGTGTATTTCGTTGTGCGCACATTATGATACGAGCTGCCCACCTGCCGCACATCAATCTTTTGAATGCTGCTTGTCTGCGAGGATTGCGACATATTCTTTTGTGCGAGCTCGCGTTCCTTTTGGCGCGCGTTCTTCTCGCGTTCCTCTTGCTTTTTGATGTTCAATGTCTCGAGCAGCCGTTGCAGATTCTCACGTTCTTGCAAGATTTTGTTGAGCTCGTTATTATAGCGCTTAAGCTGGCTGCTTAGCCCAATCAAAGCCTCTTTTTGCTTCTTGCGCGCATCGTCAAGCCCCTTTTGGCGGTTGTTCTCTGTTTCTATCAATTCCTTGATAGCGGCAATCTTGTCTTCAACCTGCTTGATTTGGCTCAAAAGCCGATTCTGCTGCTCTGTGAGCGTGTTGATTTTTTGCTTTGAATCCGCGCTAAGCGCACTAAAAATATCTTGCTGAATCATCTCTTCGGGCGAGCTTAGGCTATATTCCTCAAGCAAAATCACAAACGCGAGCTCTTCGGAAAGATAGCGCACAAGCTCGCTTTCGATTCCCTCGCGCTGTGCCTGCAAGGCGATGTGCTCTTTGTCGAGCTTTTCGAGCTCCTCGACTTTTTGTTTCACAAGCGTTTTGTTGCGCGCCACGAGGCTTGATGATGTCGAGATTTTCTTATCCAAATCTTGAATCTGCTTGTTATATTTCTCGACCTCGCCACCAAGCTCTTCGAGGCGATTGTTCAACGCCTTCTCGCGTTGCAGCCGTTCGCTTAGCCCTTGCGAGGTTTTCTCAATCTCTTTGTCAAAATTTTGCGCAAAGAGTAGCGAGAGCAACAGAATCCAAGCGAGCCTCATGCGTTTTTCCTTTCTTTGGCAATCCGCGCAATCACGATAAACACCGAGAGATTGGCGATGAGCAGCGCGCACAAAAGCAGCGCGACAAAGTCAAATTCGGGTACAAAGATGCTATTGCTCACGCCCATTTCTTGGAGCAGATTCACAAGGAATGTTTGCACGCTAAGATAGAGGCTGCCCAAGCTCACGACAAGCGCGGCGACCACAGAATCCATCATCGCGAGCCGAAACAACAAGCCATTGCGAAACCAGCTCGGCGCGCCAAGAAGCATCATAATCTCGATTCGCTCGCTATGCTCGAAATACCAAATCTCGATTTGCTTTATCATCAACAAAACGCTGACGATGCTAAGAATGATTCCAAATAACATGATTGTGCCCTTCAGAATCAGCAACAAGCGGTAGATTCTATCATGCGCCTTGCTAAAGCTCTCGACACGTTTCACATCTTTGATGTCTTTGAGCACATCGGCAATCTGCGCGAGGCGCGCTTGGTTGGGGAACTGCGAAAGCGTTATCGAATAATAATGCGGCAGGCTGCCCTTGAGGCGCTCGAGATTCTCGGCACTCACCTCGCCTTGAACCTTATTAATAATGCTTTGGGAATCGATGGGCTCGAGGGATTCAAACTCGCTCACACGCAACGCAATCTCATCACTCTTAAGCTCCCTGCTTGAGGCGATGATAATCGAATAGCTGTTGCGCAATGTCGATTCATACGAATCTTGAATGCGCACAATGCTAAGCACGGCTTGCAGGCTAAAGAGAATCGCGAGCAGCGGAATGATAAGCGACAAATGCCGCTTAAGAGACTTCATAAATCCCCCCCTTGTCGATATGGAGCTGACGACAGAGCATGCCCACGCCTAGGTTTGGAATCTTATGCGCATGCGTTACCACGAGCACACAAATGCCAAGCTGCTCGTTTGCGCCCTTGAGCAGATTCCAAATAATGTCGCTCGATTGGTCATCGAGATTGCCTGTGGGCTCATCGGCGAGAATCATGATGGGGTTGTGCGCCAAAGCACGCGCCATCGCCACGCGCTGCTGCTCGCCGCCGCTTAGCTCAAGCGGATAGTTGTTTGCCTTGTGCGAAAGCTTGATATGGTTTAGCAGCTTCGCCGTTTGCGAGCGGCAGAGTTCTTTGGAATAGCCATTGATAATCATCGGCAGCATGATGTTGCGCTCGACATTCCAATCTTTGATGAGCTTATAATCCTGAAAAATAATCCCAATATGCCGCCGCAGCTCCTCGATGTCTTGTTCGTTTGGATTCTGCATGTCGATTCCCAGAATCTCGAGCACGCCACCATAGAGCGACATTCCGCCATACAGCGAGCGCAGCAACGTGCTTTTGCCGCTGCCGCTTGGACCGCTGATAAACACAAACTCCTTTTCGCGAATCTGAAACGAGGCATTCTTAATCACGGGCTCTTCGCGCTTATAGCCCAAGAACAATTTCTCTGCTGCAATGATGACATCTTTGCTCATCGCCCCCCCCTTTTAAGCCATTCATGCGCCACGAGATTCGACCCAAGCGGCAGCAACGCGGGGCAGTAGAAGGCGCTTTCGCCGCTGATGACCAAAAACACCGTTTGCGGGTAGGCGACATTGCCAAGGCAAAGCGAGAGCACGAGGGCAGATTCCGCGCGATAGAGCGCCGTGATGGCGAGCAAGACGCCGTCTTCGCAATGCCTGCTCGGCGCAAAGCCCGCGCTAAAGAATCGCACAAGATATGCGACATCATCTGTCGTAAAGCCAAAATGCGCCTCACGCCTTGGCGCGCATTCTTCTTCGCATGTAAAGAGCAAGTCCCAAATCTGCTTCTGCTGCCGCAACCAACGCGATTCGTATTTGCTCACAACATCAAGCGCGCGATTCTTGCCAAGCTCGCAATGGCAGCTTGGCAGCCGCAACAAAAGCTCCAGACTCTCGCGGAAATAGTCTTCATCATCGGTGCGCAAATGCAGCCTGCCGCCCTTTTGCAAAACGCGACATGCTTGTTCGCAAAAGTTTTGCGTGAAGACGCGGCGGTGGCGCTTAGGCCACGGAATCGGGAAATGCAGCGCGATTTCGCCCAAACAATTGCTCGGCAGGCATTCGAGCAGCGCACGCGCGTCTGCCCTAAGAATCCAGAGATTATGCAGATTTTGCAGCTCCATCTGCCGCAGCACCTGCTCGATAGACGGGCGGTGAATCTCGACACCAATGCACAACGTGTCGGGATTATCCGCCGCGAGCTTTAAGATTCTGCGCCCGCTGCCAAAGCCAATCTCAAGCCGCATGTCTCTGCCCAGATTCTGTGCAACAAGCGCGCAAAGCTCGCTTACATCGAGCAGATGTGAGCTTTGCATACTCTTTGGCGCGCGCGTGGCGAGGTTGTCGGCAAGCACGGAATCGCAAAACGCCTGCTTGCACACAGCCAAAGCGCCTTGCACAACATGCGTGAGTGTCGGAGCGGTCTGCTTATGCGCCTTTAGGACAATCTTGCAATCCTTGCGGTAGGCGATGAGGAAAAAATCGATGTCGCAGAATCGCACCCACAAAAGCTGCGAGCTATCAGAGGCGCTTGCGAGGCAGGCACGAAAGGCATAGTCGCCATGCGCGAAAGGATAGGACACTTTGGGCAGGTGTGAAAGCAGCAAGTGTGGCATCAGCGACCCTCGAGCGTAATGCTCACCGTTTCGCTCGGCGAGCTTTGCAATCCAAATTTATCAATCGCAATCACATTATAGAGATATTGCTCGCCCGGCGCGACTTCGTGGTCGTAAAAATATGTATAGGGAATCGAGATGTAACGTTCCTTTTTGCCAAAAAAGCTGCTTTGCTGCTTGTTGATTGTGTATTGCACGCTGCGCGAATCGCCAACCCAACGCAGAATCACCGAGCCCTTCTCTGTGCCAATGCTTTGGATTGTTGGCGCGGCGGGCGCGGCGAGCGTGCCGCCCTCAATCGGGCTTTTCTGCCTCTCGCTGCGCAATCCGTCTTTGTCGATTGCGACAACATAATAGCCATAGCGCACGCCGTCAATCTCGCTTGTGTCGGTGTAGCTCGTCTCGGTGTTTGCGGGGACATGCGCAATCACCTCGCTACTGATTCCGCCCAAGATTGTGCGCGAGACCTCATAGCTCGCGATGTCGCTCTGCGGGCTCTTCTGCCAACGAATCGTGATTTTCTTGGGCAAGTCAAACGAGGCAAACACGCCTTGCGGCATCGCCGGAATCGGCTTCGTGCGTGCGCTCACAACGGGCGAAGGGGCAGAGCGAATGTCGCTTGCGATGAAGGCAAACACGCGGTAGAAATATTCTGTCGAATCCTTTAGGTTTGTGTCCAAATATTCCACTTGCAAGCGATTGGCGATGCGCGCGACCTCGACAAAGTCTTTGCCCTCCGCGCGTTGAATGATATAGCCTTGCGTGCGCAAGTCTTTGTGCGGACGCCACAGAATCTTGACCTTGCGCGGATAGTTCCCGACAGCCTGCACATGCGTTGGTGGCGGAAAGTTTTGCGTGGTGATTTGCAAGGGTTGCGTGGCAACGCCCGCAGCGCCGCTCGCGTTTTTTGCAGCGAAGCGATAGAGATAGGTCGTGCTGGGCGCAAGAGACGAATCGACATAGTGTGTCGCAAAGCGCGAATTGAGCGAATCGATGAGCGTGTAGTTTTGCTCGGCAAGCGTCTTGCGGTAGATATTGTAGCCCGCGACTTCGGGGCTGTTCGCAAAGCTCTTCCACTCAAACGCGATGCTGTCAATATCGACCAAATATTGCACCTCGCCCATTTCGGGCAATGTCAAATCACTCTGTGCCGCTGGCGTGCAACCTTTCATCAAGAAGCCCAAAAGCAGCAATGATAGAGCCATGCCCCAAGACCTCATCTATCCTCTCCCTATCATAATTTTGCGAAAGGTATCTTAACATATCTAAGAAAAGAGGCGCTTTAAGAATCAAACTTTCTTGCGTTTTTGGGTGTGTGAGATAGAGCAGATAGGCATGCAGCATGATTCTGCCATCATAGCCCCCGCGATAGCCATAGAGCCTATCGCCCAAGATGTGCCGCCCGAGATTCTCGAGGTGGCAGCGAATCTGATGCGTGCGCCCCGTCTTGAGTTTGGCGGCAACAAGCGCGGAATCGCCGCGCAAGGAGGGGGCGAGATTGACAAACAGGCTTTGCGAAAAGCGCCCCTTGCCCTGCGGCACTTTGCCCATCTTGAGCCGATTATGCGGCGCGCGCGCCATATCGCATGCAAAAATCGTATCTTCGCGCAATTCCCTATCGACAATCGCGAGGTAATAGCGCCCGAGCTCACGGCTTTGCAGCTGTGCGCTTAGCGCGCTGTGCGTGGCGTTGTCTTTGGCAATCACAATCGCGCCGCTCGTTTGCTTGTCGAGCCTATGCACGATTCCGTGCCGATTCTCGCCCGCAAGAGTCGAGAGGCAATAGCCCTTTTGGGCAAGCCAATCGCAGAGTGTCGGCTCGCGCACGCTCGGCGCGCCATGCACAACGAGCATGGGCGGCTTGTTGAGCACGAGCAGGCATTCGTCCTCATAGAGAATCTGCACGTCCAATGTGATTTCTTGAGCCGTTTGCTGCTGTTTTGCTTGCTTAGCACAAACGCAAATCTCCTCGCCCCCGCAAAGCTTCCACGATGCACTGCGCGCGATTCCATTCACCGTTACCGCGCCTGCCTTGAGCAATTGCGCCGCCTGATTGCGGCTTGTGCAAAGCAGCGCAGCGAGAACGGAATCGAGCCGCCCCGCGTGCGCATTGTGGAATGTCTCTTGCATTCTGTTCCTCGTCTTTTGCGTATCATTGATACGTTCTCAATCGCGAAGATTCTAGCATGTCAATCCTTTTTGTGTTGGCGCTTTTGCTGTTCCGATGTTTCTAATGTCATTGTGAGCGTAAGCGAAGCAATCAACCGTCTTGAATGCTCGCTTGGGATTCTTTGCCTGTCGATTGCCACGCTCGCGCCGCTCGCTCGCAATGACACATAGAATCTTGTCATGTTG
>CAMXAV010000003.1 GCA_947179285.1 uncultured Helicobacter sp. | reverse complement strand
CAAAAGAATCTGTGCCTTTGGCAAACGCCATCGCCCCCCTTCGGGGGCGTTGTTTGTTTCTCTTCCTTTTATTTTTCTTTCTGTTTTTGCTTTCGTGTTTTTTGCTCTCTTTTTATTTATGCTTTCTTTGTTTTTCTTTCCTCTTTTATTGATATTTTTCTTTCTCTCCCATCTTTTTGCCTGTGTGTTTTTTATTCTCTTATTTTTTCTTTGCATTTTTCGGTGAACAATGGCAAACGTAAAGAGATTCCAAATATCATTGCGAGCGTAAACGAAGCAATCAACCGTCTTTGAACGCATTGGGATTCCTTGCTCGTTGATTGCCACGCTCGCGCCGCTCGCTCGCAATGACAAAGAATAACATGTCATGTTAAGAATCCCAATTGTCATGTTGAGCGAAGCGAAACATCTCTATCTGCCATTGCTCACCGATTCTAATAATCCCAGCCACAGCGCGCAACGTCTATGTTCGGGTCCCAAAGGCATAACATAGACGTTGCGCGCTGTGGCTTGGGCGCTCACACGATGAGCAATAGCAGAATCGGAGATGCAGTTTTAACCGCACATAAACAGGAATCGCGCACCAAAAGTGCGACTAAAGTCGCACCTCCGTGCTGTCAATATAGGATTTGTTCCTTTTTCTCACTTCCAAAACTCGGTATTGTGGATTCCGACATCGGCGGCTTTGAACACGGGGTCTTTGTTTGCGCTGCGCTGTTTTTCATAGTCTCGCAAGACGCGAATGGCGATGTTGCTCAAGAGCAAGATGGCGATGATGTTCACGCTTGCCATAAGCCCCATAAAGAGGTCTGCCAAGTCCCACGCGAGCGAGAGATGCAGCTGCGCGCCAACAAGCACCCAAAACGTCGAGGCGAAGCGAAAGATTTGCAACGCGATTTTATTGGTCGTGATGAATTTGAAGTTTGCCTCGGCATAGAAATAGTTGCCAATCAGCGATGTGAACGCGAACAAGACAATCGCCACGCTCACAAAAAAGAGCCCGAAAGCCCCGAAATGATTCTGCATGACCGTTTGCATGAGAATCATTCCTTTGAGCTCGCTCATGTCGCTAATGTCGGCACAAAGAACCATAAAGGCGCTCGCCGAGCAGATGATGAGCGTATCGATAAAAACCGAGAGCGTTTGCACCATTCCTTGTTTGGCGGGGTGGCTCGTGTGGGCTGCTGCCGCCGCGTTTGGGGCAGAGCCCATGCCCGCCTCGTTCGAGAACAGCCCACGTCTGATGCCAATCACAATGGCGCTGCTTGCAAACCCGCCAAAGATTGCGGCGAAATCGAAGGCTTCTTGCAAGACATTGCTAAAAATCATCGGGAGTTTTTCGATATTGAGCACGACAACAATCAGCGCAACGATGAGATAGCCCAATGCCATGATGGGCACAAGGATGGACGAGAGCGCCGCCGAGCTTTTGCCACCGCCAAAGAAAAAGGGCGCGACCAAGAGGCTTAGGAGAATGCCGACATAGAGCGTGAAATGCCCATTCTGAAAACTCTCGCTTCCGACAAAAATCTCGAAAGACGATGTGAGCGTGTAGGCTTGCAAGCCGTTGAATCCATACGCAAAGCAAAGAATAATCGAGAGTGCAAAGACAATGCTAAGCGCCTTTGAGCCAAGCGCGGTTTCGATATAGTATGCAGGACCGCCCTTGTAGCCATGTTCGCCGTCTTTGCGCTTATAGACTTGCGCCAATGTGGATTCGACAAATGCGCTTGCGCCCCCGATGATTGCTGTGAGCCACATCCAAAAGAGTGCGCCAACGCCGCCTGTTGCAATCGCAATCGACACGCCGATGATGTTCCCAATCCCAACCCGTGAGGCTGTGGAAATCATGAGCGCGCCAAAGGGCGAGATGTGCTCCTTGCGGCTGCGTTCTTGCAGAATGCCAAATACATCTTTGAGAAAGCGCAGCTGGATACAGCGCGTGCGCAATGTGAGGTAGATGCCGCAGAGCATCAGCGCAAAGACGAGCCAATAGGTGTAGAGGAATGTATTGATTGTATCGATAAAACCAAACATGGCTAAAGCTTTAGGATTCCGCCCAAGTCGAGAGTTGCGCCTTCAACCTTAAGGTTTGCCCCTTCAATCTTCACTTGCATTGGGTCTTTGATAGAGGTTTTCGCCTCTTCCTCTTCGTCTCTGTATTTCTCTGGAATCTCCATCCATTGTCCGCAAGCCTTTTTGAGCACGGCAAGCACGGTGTGGATTCCGCCCGCGAGGCTGAAGAACCAATATTTATGCTTATAAATCCAATCAACCTGCCGCGCTTTGGCTTCCTCGTCTGTGCGCACAACGCGCGTGGTAATCTTGGTGAGCTCCATTTCTTGGTGCATGATATAGCTCTGAACGATATTATCAAAGATTCGCGTGTGGGGGTTGCTGATGAATCCGTCTTTGACGGCGTTGATTTTCTCAACGAGTCGGTCGATTTTTTTGAAATTCACCTTCTCGAGCTGCTTTGCCGCGTTCAGCTTCTCGAGCTCCTCTGTGAGCGCGCAAATCTCCAAGAACACCTTCTCGATTCTCGCCTTTTGCTTGTAGCCATGCAGCAAAACCTTCTCAACCTTGCGTTGCACGCCGCCCAAGAGTTTTTCATAGTCTTTTTGCGAGGTCTCCTCGAGCAAGATGGGCTGCTTGCATTGGCTCTTGTCGATAGCATTATAGATTTCCTCAAACGGAATCTCCTCTGTTCCGTGGATTCGCGCTCCGCCTTCTGTGCAGTTGAAAACTTTGATGTTCTTTGGCGTTTTGAAAATTTCAATCTCTAAGTATTTCAAAAACAAGCGCCAAATATAGGTCGTTTTGACCATTCCATTCCCGCCATAGGCTTCGATGTCGACATCGTCTTTGCGATTTTTCTTGTTGTAATCCACAGAAATCTCTTTTTCGCCATACACAGCGCCTTTGGCATGGCTGCTGCCATCGGGCGCAAACGCGAGGTCTTGCCCGATGAAAACGATGTTTTCATAGCCCACATGCCGAATAATCTCATAAGCCATGTTCGCAGCACTCATTCCGATTCCCGCATAGCC
The DNA here is from genome assembly GCA_947179285.1 of uncultured Helicobacter sp. GTDB lineage: Bacteria > Campylobacterota > Campylobacteria > Campylobacterales > Helicobacteraceae > NHYN01. The sequence goes on along the minus strand of CAMXAV010000003.1, from coordinate 10,410 downwards.
ATACTCGGGCAAGTCGAAATAGAATGTATAAGGGAAGGGGCGCATGGGCAAGATTTTCTGCCCTTCGGTAATCGCGTTTAGTGTGTTCTCATGCGCGATAGAGGTGATGGCAAAAATCACGCCTTCTTGCGCCTCTTTGGGCGTGTCGGTGTAAAACTTCGCGCTTTCTTTGACGCGCTCGAGCGTCAGCACAATGTCGGGCTTAATCCCCGCTTTGGCAAGAATCGGAAAAGACGCGTCAATGCAATAAAGCGTGCAGTATGGCGCGATTTTCTTGAGCGTTGGAAGCTGCTTGTAGAGGCTTGGACCAGTCGAAACGATGATTGCCGTGCGCGTATTCTGTGCGCGCTTGACAAAGCTTTGATAGCTTGGCGCAGCGAGCATTTGGGGCATGTTGAGGCATTGATGCAGCAAGCCAATCACAGAATCGTTGCTGTCGTTTCCAAGCCCAATCACGATACTCTCGATGACTTCGGTGAAGAGCTTGTTGATTCGCAGATATTCTTCAGAATATTGCGCATAGAAGCTATTGAATAATCGGAAGTCATAGAGTTTAGAATAGAGTGTTGTATCTTTGTAGCCAAAGATATATTCCGCCACGATTTTGCTCACATTCTTGGCGAGGTGAAACTCGATGCGGCGCGTCTTGATTTCTTCGGAAAAATCGAAGAGATTGAGGACATTAAAGAGAATCTCGGGTTCTGGCTCGACAACCACCAAGTGTTGCAGCTTTTGGTTTTGGTTGAGCAGCATGCGATACAAAATGCCATTGCCCGCACCAAAGAAATAGAGGTGGGGATAGAATTGCACATCATCGAGTTCTTGGATTCGTTTCAATGTTTCATCGACAGGGTTTGTGGTGAATACAGGTTTAAAGTTTTCTTTATCAACAATGTTAATATTCGCTGGGTCTGATGTAACGAAAAGTTCAAATTTTTCATTGGGCTTGACATCTTGAAGCTGAATCGCCGTAAGAGGGTCGAGCAGAAGGAGCGCGGCAATGTTTTTGTCAAAAATGCTTTGCTCTTTTTTCTGTTGGTTTGCGTTTGTGGGTTGATTCAAATTTGCTTGTTTTGCTTGGACTTGAGCCAAGAACGATGGTGCATTCTTTTGTGTTGCGCGTGCAGCTGTTTTTTTCTTTGCCATAGTATCGCCTTTTTTGGTGTTACCCGCTTGCTTCTCCCCCGCTAGGGGGGCGAATGCAAAGGATTATTGGAGGAGTCTTAGCACATTTTGTTGGATTTGGTTTGCTTGCGCAAGCGCAAAGTTCCCTGATTGTGCCAAGATGTTGGTCTTGGTGAAGGTGCTGGATTCCTCGGCGAAGTCGGTATCGCGAATGGTCGATTCAGCAGCCTTGACATTCACTTGCGTGATGGTGATGTTATTCACCGTGGCGATGAGCTGTTGTTGCACAGCACCAAGGTCGGCGCGAATCTGGTCGAGATGTTTTTGAGCCGATTCTGCCATGTCCATCACCGCCATTGCGCCTTTGAGGCTCGTTACGCCCGCACCAAGCCCGTGTTGGTTCGTGCTCGCAATCGCGACATTGCCGTTTGCGCCAATCGCCGAAGCCATATCCGCGTCAATGTTGTTGCGCAGCATGCGGAGATTCACGGTCTGTTGGGCAACCCCTTGTGAGGAGTGGAATCCAATCACAGAATAGTTTGTGCCGCTAATTATGATGTCGCGTGCGCCGTGTTGTGTCAGCGTCAAGCGCCCAATGATGGCATGCGATGTTCCGCTCACACCCGCGAGGTTGCCGCCGCCAAAAAATTCGCCCATGCTGGTTACCGCAGCTGTTCCGCTGACAAGCTCGGCATGCACAGAGATGGCGCGTCCATCGCCGCTTGTGAGCGTGAGTCGCCCCTGCCTGTCGATACTCGCTGTAACGCCTGTCGCCTCTTTCTTGTCGTTAATCGCCTTAATCAAGCGTCCATCGCGGTCGGCTTGCTGAATATCATTGATTCTACCAATCGTTACACCGTTGATGACGAGATTATCGATTGTTCCGCTCATCAATTCTACATTTCCTCGACCCTCGACATTATAGCTTGCGCGGAATCCAAGCGCATCTGAATTTTTGTTGATGACTTCGGCGAGCGCGCCCAATCCTGTCCCTGCGCTCGTGCTGATGCGCACGGTTTCGAGCAAGACATCATTCACACCATCGACTTGTCGCGCGTTGAGCTTGACAAGCTGCAAGTTGTTTGCGCCAGCCGATGCGAGCATCGATGCCGCTGTCATCGAGCTTGTCTCGTAGCGCACATGCCCGATTTTCGAGCTGTTGGTTGGACCAATTGTTGCTTTCACGGTTGTGTTTGAATACGCACCGATTTGGAACTCTTTATTCACAAACATTCCCGAAAGCATTTCTTGCCCGTTGTAGCTCGTTGTGTTTGCGATGTTGTCGAGTTCCTCGAGCAATCGCAAGATGTCTTGCTGTAACGCAAGCCTTGTGGTCGTTGTTTGCCCGTCTTGCGCCGCTTGCACAGCCTTTGTTTTGACGCTATCAAGAATCTTGATTTGTTCGTCCATCGCCTTGTCTGCAATCTGAATCATACCAGTCGCATCGTTTGCGTTCCGTATCGCTTGCCCGAGTGAGGAAGCTTGAGAGCGCAGCGAGTCCGCAATCGCCATACCTGAAGCGTCATCTGCCGCCTTGTTAATCCGAAGCCCTGAACTCAATCGCTCAAGTGCGGTTTCAAGAACCCTTCCGTTCTGAATTCCGACCGCATGCGAGTTGAGTGAAGCCACATTCGTGTTAATCACATAACCATTCATAATAGCATCCTTTGCATGAGTTTAGATGTTACAGAACTAGAAGCAAAGAGCGTTCCACTTTTGGCAAGTGATGGGGAAAAATTGCGAGAAAAAAGAGGGCAAAGAGGCAAGCCCCCCAGCGCGCGTGCGTGGGGGGCAGGCGGAGGGGATTCTAGGTGTTGGGCGCTTCGTCTGCTATATGTACGGCATAGAGATGTTTGGTCATCACGAGCAAGTCTTTGCTGATTTTGTTCGTGGTGTCGATGTCGTTGAGAATCGAAGACGCGTTTGCGGCGGTGATTTTTTTGTCTTGTATCAGGCTTTCGACCTTTGCAATCGCGTTATCATCGGCTTCATCGAGCATCTTCGAGCCCTTCGCAATGCTTGCGAGAATGAGCTGAATGTTTTCCTCTGTGCTGTTGTCGAGGTTTTCGATACTGCGCAAGAGCTCGCCGAGGTCGATACGGATTCCATTATAGATGTCCACCAAGAACTGATTCGAAGATTTCGTGGCTTCTTTGAGGTTTTTGTGCAACATCTTGAGCTGGTGAATCGATTCCACCGCGCGCCGCGCCGCGATTTTGATATGGTGCATCTCGTTCATCTGCTCGGATTCGTTAATATATGTTTGCGCCGTTGTCGCAAAATCAAACATTGCGTCAAAGAGGCTCTTCGCGCTTTGCTTGTAGAGCTCCTCGATATTCACCTGCTCGGCATACAGCTTCTTTTGCGCGATGATGTCTTTGAAGGGCGTTTGTGATTGGATTTGTTGGGGGTTAAAGCCAATCGCGTATGCAAGAATCTTGAAGCAATTGTCATAGAGATGTTCCATCTCGTTCCGAAGCGCCTCAATCGCTGTGTCGGGGTATTGCACAATCGCATCGTTGATGAACTTGGGCGCATATTCTTTCGCCTTTTTGTCGACGATGATTCGCTCCAAGAACGCGACCATTTTATGCACAAAGGGCATCATGAGCGCGATTCCGACAATGTTAAAGAGTGTGTGGAACATCGAGACTTGCAAGATATAATCATCGTCTGCGATTCCCACAGCGTTGCACAAGAAGAGCACAGCGACCATGAATTGGTGCAAGAACACGACAGCGACAATCGCCGTTACGCTATTGAACAGCAGGTGCGCCGCCGCAAGCCGCTTGCCCGCGACATTCACGCCCAAAGAACCGATGATTGCCATCACGGTGCTACCGATGTTTGAGCCAATCGCAAAGCCCAATGTGTTCTCGTAGCTCATCTGCCCCGCCGCGAGAATCGTAATCGCGACAAGCAGGCTCGCGTTGCTGCTTTGCATCACAACGGTAAGAATCATTCCGATGAACACGAACAGCAGCACGCCGCCGATTCCGCCAATCTGCCCATATTGTGCGATGTCAACCGTGTCTTTGAGCTCGTTAAAGCCGTCTTTTAAGAAATGGATTCCCAAAAAGAAAAACCCGACACCGCAGAGAATCGAGCCTAGCGCCTTGCAGTTGCTCGAGTTTTGCAGTTGCAAAATCACGCCAAAAACGAGCAGGGGCATTGTTACAGACGAGACATCAAACTTCACCCCAGCGCCCGCAATCACCCACGCGACAACGGTCGTTCCGACATTTGCGCCAAAGATAATGCCGATTCCTTGCGCGAGCGTGATGAAGCCTGCGGCGAGGAAGCTGATGGCAAGCACAGACACAAGCCCGCTGCTTTGCATAATCATTGTCGACACAGCGCCAAAAATGAGGCTTTTGCTGACCGTGTTTGCCCATTTTTTCAACACGCGTTCGATGAATGTGCTAAACGCATTGAAGCCGTTTTTGAGGCACATGACACCATAGAGAAAGATAGCAATCCCCGAGCATGCGCCCAAAAATGAGTTGGATTCGTAGAACAAGAATCCCAACACACCAAAAACAAGAACCAAGATAATACTACGCATTGCGCTTTCTCCTATACGAAACAAAGAATCGCGATTATATACTAGGATTTCTTAAAAAATAAAATGAGGCAGCTGCTGCTAGAGCTTTTGCGCAATCGCGCCAAAATAGGTAATCTCTTCGGCTTTTTGTTGCTTGTTGAGCGTCTCTTGGGCGATATTTGGATTGAGTGCGTCCATATCTCCGGCGCAATCATCATACGCAAAAACCATTGCAATGCTTGTTACATCGGGCAGCTTTTCGAGCGTTTGGTAAGCCCCCACGCCGCTTTCGAGGTCGGGGGCTTCAATCAATGCGACAATCTTTTCACCAACCGCAGCTTTCTCACGCAGCGCAACGCTGCAACAAGGCGTTGCGGCTATGCGCTCGCATAGAGAATCGGCTGTCTCTGTTTTTGTGGTGAGCAGCACGCTTGAAATGTTCATTTCACGCCTTCGTTGAGCACATCGAGAAGATTCGAGCTGCTTTTGAGCGATTCTTTGCTAAAGCTTGGGCGGAAGCTGTTGCCAACCGCGATTTTCGCATCGCTTTGGGGCACATGGCATTGTGTGCAGTTGAATCGCTCGCTGCTCACAGCATCGCCTGTGCGCTTGAGGGTGCGAAGTCGAACATAGTGCGAGGCTGGAATCGGTGTTGCGCCAGTCCCTTCGGCAATCGACTTGTCGTGGCAGACGGCGCATTGGTTGTTGTCTGCCGTAATTGGCACGAGCCCTTCGACACTATGCGAGATGAGCGGCGGAGCGTTCTCAAACGAGCGCTCAAATTTTGCCGATTCGCCGGGCGATGTTCCGATGTATTGTGATGTGCTCAAAACAACGCCGTTTTCGTTCAACAAATCCACGGTGCGCAAGGTTGCCATACCGACAGAATTGTCTGTATTCGCATCGCTAGTCGTTGGCTCTCCACAGCCAACAAAGAGGGCGAGTGCGCCCAACATCAAAAGTTTTGTTTTCATTTTTTCTCTCCTAAGGTTACAAGATTAAAATTGAGTGCATCATCGTTGCACACATCAATGCAGCGTGCACAGCGGAGGCATTCGCCGCTGCACACATTCGCTGATTCTTTGCCGACCATCCACAAGACCTGCTTTTCGGGGCAGATTTGCACGCAGCGCATGCATTTGGTGCATTTTTCGCGATTGTAGTGGACTTTGAGCAACGCCTTTTTGCCAAGCAGTGCATAGAATGCGCCAAGCGGGCAGATATGCGAGCATGTCGCGCGGGGCGCGCCCCAAATGTCGAGGCATAGAATCACAAGCGCCACAAACAGCCACGAAACGCCGCCAAAGAGGATTCCGCGCTGGATAATGCCGATGAAGCTCACCGCCTCAAACGCGGGCATCGAAAGCAGAAGCGAGAGCAACAAGAACAGCCCAAGCAAGATGAAGCGCAGGTTTTTGTTGAGGTTTAGGAATCTGCCTTGCACACCGAGCTTGGCGCGAAGCCATGCGGCAAAATCGGTGATGAGATTCACAGGGCAGACCCACGCGCAAAACACGCGCCCCAAGAGCGCATAGAGCACAAGCACAATCACAGCGCCGATGAAGAGCGTGAAGCTAATGCTCAAGCTCGCAAGCACGATTTGCAACGCGGCGAAAGGGTCGCTAAGCGGAATCGTGTTGAAGAGCTTTGAGCTACTAAGGTTGCCCACAAAAACACCACTCATAAACAGCGCGATGATGAGAAATTGGCAACAGCGCCGCAATAGCAAGTATTTCATAGCAATTCCTCATTCAAATAGTTTTGCGCTTTGTTGCGTGGCTTGGGCGCGGGCGAGCCGGGCGCACTTTCGACAGGGCGCTCTTGCTTGAGATAGTGCTCTGCCACAGCGCCTAGCACAAACTCGCGCGGCAAAACGCGGATTGAGGGCTTTTCGGTGATGCAGGCATGTTCGCACAGCCCGCAGCCCACACAGACTTCGTTATCCACCACAGGCAGCAACAACGCGTGTTTGCCTGTTTTCTCGTTGCGCTTTTGCTCAATCTTGAGTGCCCTGTCAATCAGCGGGCAGACGCGATAGCATGCATCGCATTGTATGCCCCAATGCGCGAGGCAAAAGGCGGAATCGAGCACGGCGATTCCCATTTTGAGCTCCTCGATAGGCTTTTGCACCTTGAGGTGGCTCTTGTCGAGCGCGTTGGTCGGGCATTCTCGCACGCATGGCAAGTCGGGGCAGAGATAGCATGGAATCTCGCGTGCCTCGTAAAAGGGCGTGCCAATCGGGGCGGAATCGAACAGCTTGGCGAGCTTGAGCGTGTCATAAGGGCAAGCCTCGACACAAAGCCCGCAGCGCACGCAGAGTGAATAGAATCGCTCCGATTCTTCTGCCCCCGGCGGGCGCAGAGAATAATGGTCTTTCCCAGCGCTAAGCGCCATGTCGGTCAAAAAGCCGCCGGCAACGCACAACGCCGCGCCTTTGAGCGCATTTTGCAAGAACGTGCGCCGTTCTAGCTTGCTTTCGTGATTTTGACTGCACATTTTTTAAAGTCCGTTTCTTTGCTAAGAGGACATGTTGCGTCAAGTGTTACTTTGTTGATGAACACATTTTCATCAAACCAAGGTACATAAATGAGCCCCACAGGTGGCTTGTTGCGCCCGCGAAGGTCGACTCGCGCCTTGACTCTGCCGCGTCTGCTTTCGACCCAAACCAAGTCGCCTTGCCCAACGGAGAATTTCTTGGCGTCTTCCTCGTTCATATAGCACAATGCCTCGGGCACAGCGCGGTAGAGCTCGGGAACGCGCATTGTCATCGTTCCGCTATGCCAATGCTCGAGCACGCGCCCTGTGCAAAGCCAGAGTGGATAGTTGGAATCGGGGCGCTCGGGCGCTTTCATGAATGGGCGGAAGAAAATCTTGACCTTGTTTGTGAGCGGGAATTTTTCTTCTGTGGTAGGACCTGTCAAGTCGCCACGTTGCAAGGCTTTGTCGGCTGCGCCATAGAAGGCATAATCCGAATTGGGCGCTGCTTTTTTGGCATAATAATCATATTTGGTGTTGAATCGCCAAAGCGTTTCTTTGCCATTCACGACAGGCCAGCGCAAACCGCGTGCCTTGCCATGGTATGCCTCGAAAGGCGCAAGGTCATGCCCATGCCCCACGCCAAATTGTCGGTATTCTTCCCACAAATATTTTTGCACAAAGAATCCATAGCCCTCGAACGTTTTGCCATCGCTGCCAACGACTTTGCGTTTATCGCCAAAGACTTCGGTATTTGGAGCGCCCTTGAGCACGGCAGCTTTTGTGTCGAATTTCTTGGCATCTTTGTTGGCAAACAAAACATCAAAGAGTGTGTCCTCTTCGCTGTATCCCATTTTTTTCGCTTCGTCCAAGACGCTTGGGAGTGTGAGCTGCTCATCGACTTTTGTTTCGCCCCAAACTTCTTTGAGCTTGAATCGTTTCGAGAACTCAATCATCTGCCATGTGTCGCTCATCGCATCGCCATAAGGTGTTACTTGTTGCTTCCAATGCTGTGTGCGGCGCTCGGCGTTGCCGTATGCGCCCCATTTTTCATAAATCATCGCACAGGGTAGAATCAAGTCGGCGACTTTGGCGCTGATTCCGGGGTAGGAATCGCTCACAACGATGAAGTTGTCCATTTTGCGCGCGGCTTCAATCCAGTGGTTCGCGTTCGCGCTGTTTTGCCATGGGTTGTTGACTTGTACCCAGATGAATTTGATTTTGCCGTCTTCAAGGTCGCGCATAATCTTCATATAGTGCGCGCCGGGTTTTGGGTTGAGCGTCTTGGCGGGCAATTTCCAGATTTTTTCGGTGATTTCGCGGTGTTTGGGGTTGCCCACAACCATATCGGCGGGCAGACGATGCGAGAATGTCCCGACTTCGCGCGCTGTGCCGCATGCGCTTGGTTGCCCTGTGAGGCTGAATGCGCCGTTGCCGGGTTGGGATTGTTTGCCAAGCAAGAAATGTACCATATAGGCTTGTTCGTTGACCCATGTGCCGCGTGTGTGTTGGTTGAATCCCATCGTCCAGAAGCTCACGACTTTGCGAGACTTTTCGATATAGAGATTTGCCAACTCTTGCAATTTTGCCTTGAAAGATTCGATGCTCTCGTTGTCATCGCCCTTGGCGACTTCGGCGACATAGTCGAGCGTGTAGGGCTCAAGCCCTTTTTTGAAGTCTTCAAAGCTAATCTCCCAATGGTCTGTCGCGTTGTCTTGGTGCTTCATCTCGAAGGTGTCGCCCGCTTTCACGCCCAAATAGGCAAGCGCCTTTGCCTCTTGTTCGTCAAGCACAATCTTGTTTTCTTTGGCGACTGTGTCTCTTTCAGAGGCTTTGAATTTGGGGTGGTTGGGGTTGGCGCGCATGCCATAGCCGATGTCGGCATAGCCTGTCGTGAAGATGCAGTGTTTTTCCACGAAGTTTTTGTCCATTGCCTCGGGGTGGTTATAGACGATTTCGCGTGCGATGTAGTTCCAAATCGCGAGGTCGGTGCTGGGTCTGAAGATGATTTCGGTATCGGCAAGGTTGCTTGTGCGTGTTGAATAGGTGCTAAGATTCACAACGCGAACCTTCTCGGGCGCGCTTAGCTTGCGGTCGCTCACGCGTGCCCAAAGGATTGGGTGCATCTCTGCCATATTTGCGCCCCATGTGATGATTGTATCGGTGTATTCGATGTCATCGTAACAGCCGCTAGGCTCGTCCACGCCAAAGGTTTGCATAAACGCCACAACAGCGCTTGCCATACAATGGCGCGCATTTGGGTCGATGTTGTTGCTGCGGAATCCGCCCTTGATGAGCTTCACAGCTGTGTAGCCCTCGGGGATTGTGTATTGCCCGCTACCAAAAACGCCGATTCCCGATGTGCCAAGCTCGTTGAAAGCTTTTTTGGCATGTTTTTCCATTTCGTCAAAGGCTCTTTGCCAGCTAATGGGTTGGAACTTGCCTTGTTTGTCGAACTCGCCTGCGGCATTCACGCGCAAAAGGGGCGTTGCGAGGCGGTCTTCGCCGTACATAATCTTGGCATTAAAGTAGCCCTTAATGCAGTTAAGCCCGCGATTCACGGGGGCTTCGGGGTCGCCCTTCACGGCAACGATTTTGTCGTTTTCACGCGCAATCAGAATCCCACAGCCTGTGCCACAGAATCGGCATGTCGCCTTGTCCCATGTCCATTTTGTTCCGGCTGGTGCGGCTTCGAGGCTTTGGGGAACGTTCATTCCCGCCACGCCCGCTGCGGCGCACACAGCGGTATTTTTGATAAAATCCCGTCTGGTCATTTTGTCTCCTTTGAAGATTGTACCTGCTATTGTATCGTTTTTCGTTTTAAAAGTCTACCTCTTGGAATCGCAAATGCGATTCGCGTTGTTGCTCGGAAGCGCGGCTTAGACGCGTTTGAGATGTGATTCTTGTTGTGATGCGCGGTTGATATTGCTATTGCAAGATGATTCTTCTCTGTTGTGGAGAGCGTTTAGGCGGTGGGCTAATATCAGGCGTCATGTTACAAAGCGAAACATCGAGATTCTTCAGCCGCAAAGCGGCTTCAGAATGACAAATGGAATCTTGTTTGAGAATCCCGCTATCTGTCATTGCGAGCGCAAGCGAAGCAATCCACCGTCTTTGAATGCTCACTTGGGATTCTTTGCTCGTTGATTGCCACGCTCGCGTGCGCGAGCTCGCAATGACACATGGAATCTTTTGTGATTCTGCATATTTTTTGGAGGTGCGGTTTTAACCGCACATATTAATGAGTGCGACTAAAGTCGCACCTC
>CAMXAV010000002.1 GCA_947179285.1 uncultured Helicobacter sp. | reverse complement strand
CATATGTCAATAGTCCACAGCGCTTCGTCTATGTTATGCCTTGCGGCTCGAACATTGCCGCTGCGCGCTGTGGCTGGGACGTTAGAATCTATGAGCAATGGCAGAGAAATGTTTCGCTAACACTCAACATGACAAATGGAGGTGCGGTTTTAACCGCACATATCAAATCAATGAGTGCGACTAAAGTCGCACCTCCAAATAAAGCGCAACAGAATCAGGAGAGATTCCATGTGTCATTGTGAGCGTTGATAGAATCACCCGCCCCCCAAATGTGCAGCAATCGCGCCTTGTAGCGCGGCGATTCGGCGCAGGCTCTCGTCTTTGCCAAGCGCAAGCATTGCAACAAAAATCGGCACGCCGCCGCCCTTGCCAAGCAGCGCGAGGCGCAAGAGCAAGAAGGGCTTGTGTGGCGCAATGTTTCGCGTGAAGCTTTCTTCGAGCGTTTGTGCGTCCTCAAAAGCCAAATCTTGCAGAATCGCAAGCGATTGCGCGAGCGTATCGAGCGCGCCTTGATTCGCGTTTTTGGCAAAAAGCTTCGCGTCATACACGGGCGGATTCATAATCTCAAGGTATTGTTCCTTCATCTCAACAAGCGTCTTGCAGCGCTCCTTGAGCGCGGGGAACAGAATCGCGGCGATGTTGGGCGCGATAGAGACGCCAAAGGGCTCGAGCAACGCACGCAAAGAATCGTTGCTTTGCGCGTTAAGGTAGTGGTGGTTGAGCCACAGCAGCTTCGAGGCGTTATAAGCAGAAGGCGCTGTGTTGATGTCTTTGACATCAAAGATTTGCAGCAAAGCCTGCCTGCTAAAGATTTCTTCATCGCCATGGCTCCAGCCAAGCCGCACCAAGAAATTCAGCAGCGCCTCGGGCAGATAGCCCGCCTGTGCGTAGTCCATCACACCCATCGCGCCATCGCGCTTGCTTAGTTTCTTGCCCGCCTCGTTGCAAATCATCGGGATATGAAAAAAGCGCGGAACGGGGAAGCCCAGCGCCTTGTAGAGCAAAATCTGCTTGGGCGTGTTACTCAAATGGTCATCGCCGCGAATCACATCGGTAACGCCCATGAGCGCGTCATCGACAACGGCGCTAAAATTATAAATCGGCGTGCCATCGCTACGCGCGATGATGAAATCATCAATCTCTGTGGCTTGAATGCTCACCTTGCCCTTGATTCCGTCCTCGATGACAATCTCGCCACTAAGCGGCGCTTTGAGCCGCACCACAGGCGCGATTCCAGCAGGTGGCGTGCCCATAAAATCGCGATATTTGCGGTTATAGCGCGGCGTCTCGCCCCTTGCGCGCTGCTCCTCGCGCAATGCCTCAAGCTCGTCTTTGCTCATATAGCAATAATACGCGGCTTTGGAATCGAGGAGCTTTTGAATGTGTTGTTTGTAAATCTCTAGTCGCTTGCTTTGGTATTCGATTGTGCCGTCATAATCGAGCCCGAGCCAATCGAACGCGCGTAAGATTCCGTCTTTTGCGTCCACAGAATTGCGCGCAAAGTCGGTGTCTTCGATACGCAAAAGAAATTTCCCGCCCCTTGAACGCGCATAGAGATAATTAAACAACGCGGTGCGCAGCCCGCCGATATGCAGATTGCCCGTGGGCGAGGGGGCGAATCGGGTGATAATCATGGAGTGTCCTTGTTGGTAAGATTAGAATCAAGCAGCAAGGCGGGCGTTTTGGGCTGCATCGAATCGTCTACGTCGAGGTCAATCAGCCAGAGATAATGCAGATTATACACATCGACATAGGGCTCGATTTCGGCGATGAAATATTCACGTGAAATGCGGATTGACACAACCTTGCCAACCTTGATGCCCTCGAAAAAGATGCCATCAAGCCCGCTTGTGATGACCTCATCACCTTCAGCGATGCGAATCCATTGCGGGATATAGCTCGCCGTGAGCATGTTTTTGTTTGGAGAGCCTGTGATGATTCCCGGCGCCTTGTTTGCGCCGATATAGACGCTATATACATTATTTGGGTCGCCATTGAGCAAGCCCATGAGCCGCCCTTGCGAGCTTAGGGCGATTCCAACGACATTGTTGTCAAACACCAAGCCAAAGATTTTGCCTTCTTGCATGTTTGAAAGCGAATGCTCGAGCCAAACGCGCTCGAAATTGCCAAGCTGGATATACGAAAGGATACGAACAAGCGAGGTTTGCGGGGACGCATGGACATTTTCATGGCTATGCAGAATCTGCCGCAAGATGCGGTTTTCGGATTCGAGCGCAAGGTTTGTGAGTTTGCGCTCTTCTTCGTCTTTGAGCCGCTCATTGAGCGTGTCGATAGTTTGCGCTTGGTCGAAATATTTTGACCAAGCGGTGTCGGTGCTCTCGGAAATCTCGAGAAAGAGTTTTTTGAAATAGTCGCTAATGTTGAGCATTTGCGTGTGTAGCTCGCTCCCAATCTTGAGCGAGACAAAGAACACAACCGCAATGGAAACGAGCCATAGAAAAAACTTCTTAAAAGTATTATTCATAGGCGAGTTGCTGCAACAAATCTATCTCTTCGAGCGCTCGCCCTGTGCCTTTTGCAACGGCGAGCAAGGGTTCATCGGCGACATACACGGGGAGTTTGACGATTTCTGAAAGATATTTGTCGAGCCCGCGAATGAGCGCGCCACCGCCTGTGAGCGCGATTCCGTCCTCGACAATGTCGCCTGCCAAGTCGGGCGGCATGCTTTCGAGCACGTCTTTGAGCGCATTGCTGATTTCTTTGAGCGATTCTTTAATCGCCTCGCGTACATCATCGCTTGTGAGGTCGATGGTGTGCAAAAGCCCGCTGACTTGGTCGCGCCCCTTGACTTGCATGCGCAAGGGCGTGTCAAGGCTAATCGCCGAGCCGATGTCGATTTTGATTTCCTCGCCCGTGCGCTCGCCGATGAGCAGGTTGTATTTGCGGCGGACATAATCGACAACTGCCAAATCGAATTTATCGCCCGCGACACGGATTGATTTGCTAATCACAAGCCCGCCGAGTGAAATGACGCCGATTTCGGTTGTGCCGCCGCCGATGTCGACAACGAGGTTGCCGCGTGGTTCTTTAATCGGCAGCCCCGCGCCGATTGCCGCAGCCATTGGCTCTTCGATGAGGAACACCTCGCGCGCGCCAGCACTCATCGCCGATTCTTTCACGGCTTTGCGCTCGACACCCGTGAGCCCATAGGGCACGCAAACGATGATGCGCGGGCGCACAAAGGTTTTGCGCTTATGCGTCTTTTCGATGAAATAGCGAATCATCTTTTCGGTCATGTCGAAATCGGCAATCACGCCGTCTTTCATCGGGCGAATCGCTTGGATTCCGCCGGGCGTCTTGCCGACCATTTCCTTTGCCTCTCTGCCCACAGCAAGAATCTTGTTCTTGCCATATTTCTCGCTTTGCACAGCCACGACAGAGGGTTCGTTAATCACAATCCCCCTATCTTTGACAGAAACAATCGTGTTTGCCGTTCCTAAGTCGATAGAAATATCATAGGAAAATAACCCAATCACTTTATCAAGAATCATTGTTGCCCACCTTTAAATCCCTTAGTAAGTTATGCACTCTTTTTGCCTCGCTTGTTGATTAGCATTGGTTTTTGATTTTCGAGAATCGATTCTTTGGTGATGACGACCTCGTAGCCTCCAAGCTCGGGGAGGTCATACATCAAATCCAAGATGTGTTCCTCGATAATCGCGCGCAAGCCTCGCGCCCCCGTCTTGCGCTTAATCGCGAGCGCGGCAATCGCCTCGAGCGCCTCGTCTTGAAAGGTGAGCTCGACATGGTCCATTGCGAAGAGTTTTTTATACTGCCGCACGAGCGCGTTTTTGGGCTCTTTGAGAATCGAAACCATTGCGTCCAAGTCGAGGTCTTGGAGCGTGGTAACGACATGCAAGCGCCCAACGAGCTCGGGAATGAGCCCATAGCTCACCAAATCATCGGGCTCGACAAACGAGAGAAGCTCGATTTCCTCGCTCTTGCCGCGCTTCTGCCCGTGGAATCCAAGCGTGTTGCCACCGAGACGGCGCTTGATGATGTCGAGGATTCCGTCAAACGCGCCGCCGCAGATGAATAGGATATGGCTTGTGTCAATCTGCACAAAGTCTTGGTTGGGGTGCTTGCGCCCGCCTTTGGGCGGGATATTCACGACACTGCCTTCGATGATTTTGAGCAATGCCTGCTGCACGCCCTCGCCCGAGACATCGCGCGTAATCGAGCGATTCTCCGATAGGCGCGAGATTTTGTCGATTTCATCGATAAACACGATTCCACGTTCGGCTTTTTTGATGTCATTGCCTGCCGCTTGCAAGAGGCGCGTAAGGATATTTTCGACATCCTCGCCCACATAGCCCGCCTCTGTCAGGCTCGTTGCGTCTGAAATTGCAATCGGCACATCGAGGAATCGCGCGAGCGTTTGCGCCATCAGCGTCTTTCCGCTGCCCGTTGCGCCAATCAGCAAGACATTGCTTTTTGAAATCTCCGTGTCATCATCGCTCTCATCTTGTCGGAAGATGCGTTTGTAGTGGTTATAGACAGCGACAGAAAAGACCTTCTTTGCCTGCTCTTGCCCAATCACATATTCATCGAGCGCATGCTTGAGCTCTTTGGGCGTGGGCAGCGGCTTTTGCTCATCATCGATGATGTCTTCGCTGATGTCTGCTTCGTCTGCGATGAAACCCTTGCGCTTGAAGATTTGATAGGCAGAGACCGTGCAATTTTTGCAGATATACACGCCCGCTCCGGCAATGGTTGGATTCTCGTTTGTTTCCTCAACGCCACAAAAACTACATTTTTTACTCATCGTCCTTCCTTGTGCGGTTCATCACGGGGATTCCGCGCGTTGATTGCAAGACAAACGTACAAAATTGTGCGACAAGCTCGCTGTATGGCTCGTTGTTGCGCAAGCAATCCTCCGCAGCCTCGCGCACGACCTCCTTGCCCGAAAAAAGGCGCTTGTAGAGTGCGGCGATTCTGTCGATTTCTTCGCGTTCGAGCAATTGGCGCATGCGGTAGCGGTTGAGCCCCTTGAGCGTTGCGTGGTTGCCCTGCGCGATGCAAAAGGGCGGCACATCTTGCCCCAACGCCGAAGCGCCTGCGAGCATTGCGCCCTTGCCGATTCTCACGAATTGGTGAATCCCGCTCAAGCCGCCAATGGTTACATAATCGCCAATCTCGATATGCCCCGCAAGGCTCGCGTTATTGGAAAAGACACAATGGCTGCCGATGCTGCAATCATGCGCGATGTGCGTGTATGCCATGAATAGATTGTTGCTGCCAATTTGCGTGAGCGACTTGCCGTTTGCCGTGCCTGGGTTGAATGTCGTAAACTCGCGAATGATGTTGTTGTCGCCAATGCGCAACTCTGTGGGCTCGCCGGCGTATTTCAAGTCTTGCGGTTGCGTGCCGAGCACGGCGCCGGGGAAAACGGTGTTGCCCGCGCCTAGTGTCGTGCGCCCGACAATCGTTACATTATTGTGAATCGTGGTGTTGTCGCCAATGCAGACATCAGCGCCAATCACGCAAAAATGCCCAATGCGGACATTTGCGCCGATACGTGCCGATTTGTCGACAATGCTCGTTGCGGCAATCTCGCTCACGATTGTTCCTTGTTGTCGATGATTTTTGCCATAAGCTCGGCTTCGGCAACGAGCTTTTCGCCCACAAACGCCTTGCCCTCGAGCAGCCAAATGCTGCCCTTGTGTTTGAGGACATTCAGACGATAATCGAGCCTATCGCCCGGAATCACAGGGTTGCGGAACTTCGCCTTGTCGATGCTCATGAAATACACAATCTTGCCATCGCTTGTTGTGTCGATTCCAAACATACTCGTGAATGCGAGAATCCCGCCCGCTTGCGCGAGCCCTTCGATGATGAACACACCGGGGTAAATGGGCTGCGTGGGGAAATGCCCACAAAAAATTTCTTCGTTAATCGTGATGTTTTTGTAGGCGTAAATATCCTTGTCTGCCTGCATTGCAACAACTCTATCCACGAGCAACAAAGGGAATCGGTGCGGCAAAATGTCCCGAATCTTGCGTATGTCAAAGTCCATAACCAAACCCTGCTAAGACGATATAGAAAATTTATTCTAACAAATTCTAACAAAAACATAGCTAAAAGTTGCCCGAGTCTTTGTGGGAATCTTGCGCGCCCAAAAGCAGCAACGATTCGATTGTTTCTTCTTGAAGCAGCGCATAATGCGAGAGTGTGAAGCTTTGGTGGAGCGCAAATTCTTGCACAACCAAAATGAGGCTTAAGCCATAGTCGATGTCTTCAATCGCGCGCCGCACGGCGATTTCGCGCGAGAGTGGTGGCGGCGCGAAGAGCAGCTGCGCAATGCTTGCATAGCGCGTATGGCAGAGCGCGTTGAAGGTGCTAAGCGTGATGAACATGGCTTGCTTGTCGGTGTAGCCAATGTCGTTGTGCAGCATGCAGATTTGAATCTTTTGCTTGCGCAACGGCTGCCTGCTAAGCGAAAGAGAATGCGTGAGCGTGTAGCACGGCAGCAGATTCTGTTTGGAATCCGTTAGGCGCGTGAAAAATGGGTAATAAAAAGATTGCTGCTTTTTGTAGAGATGATAGGGAATCTTCTCGCGCTCAAGCTCGATTCGGCGCGTGTATGTCGCGATTCTTTGATGAATGGGGTATTCGAGATAGCGCGATTGCGCAATGGGGCAGAACATCTCGCTAGGGTTTTTGCCCGCACGTTCGCGTTGGCTTTGCAGCGCATAGAAGCAGCCGCAATAGTTTTGGCGATAGAGCCTGTCTTGCTTGGCGCGATTCTGCTGCTTTTGCGTGCCGCCGTTGCTGCGGCAGTCGAGCGCGACAAAGCAGAGCCCAGAATCAGAGGCGATTGCCTCGCCAAGCGCGAAAAGCTCGGCTTGGGGCTTGAGCGGGCTTGTGAGCAGGGTTGTCGTGATATGCGCGATTCCAAGCTCCTTTGCCTTTTGCGCGCTTTTGCCTAGCCGCATGCTAAAGCAGATTCCGCAACGCTCGCCCTTCTCGGGCGCGTCCTCTTGCCCCTCTGTTGCGCAAAGCCATGTCGTTACATCATAGCTTTCGTCTATGAGCTCGACACCGAGCATCGCGCAACTACGTGCGACATCGAGCAGGCGCAATTGGTATTCCTCGTAAGGGTGAATGTTGGGATTATAGAAATACCCAACAAGCCGCGCGTTGGGATAGAGCGCGCGCAGCTCGGTCAGGAAATGGTGGCTATCCACACTGCAACAGATATGCACGAGAATCGATTCGTTACTATTTTGCATCACCAAGCTTTCGGCATTTTTTGGCAAGAAAAATTAAGGCTGCAATCCTTCGGGATTGTAGCTCGATTCGAGCGCCTGCTCATGCGTGATTTGCCCGCCCACAACGAGCCGCCGCAAGGAATCGTTCAACAGCACCATTCCCGTGCCCGCGCCCAGCGCAATCTGCGTTTCGATTTGGTGCAATTTATTGTCGCGAACAAGATGTGCGATGGCTGTGTTGTTGTGCAGAATCTCAAACGCCGCGACTCTGCCGCCGCCAATCTTTGGGACAAGCACTTGCGCGACAACGAGCAACAAGGATTCAGAAAGCGCGGCGCGCACCTGCGGCTGCTCGTCTCCGCCAAAGCTTCCGATGATGCGCGAGATTGCGCCCACGCTCGAGCTCGCATGCACGGTCGAAAAAACCAAATGCCCGCTTTGCGCGGCGTTTAGCGCAAGCTCGAAGCTTTGCTTGTCGCGTAGCTCGCCGATATAAATCACATCGGGGTCTTCGCGCAGCGCCGCTCTTATGGCTGTGCGCACGTTTTTTGTGTCGCTGTGCAGATTGCGTTGCGAGAAATGCGAGCAAATCGGCGCATGCACGAACTCAATCGGGTCTTCAATCGTGATGATGTGCTTGCTTTGTTCCATATTGATTTGGTGCAGCATCGCTGCTATCGAGCTGCTTTTGCCGCTGCCTGTTGCGCCGCAAAACAAAATGAGCCCGCGCCTCTTGCGCAGGATTCTAAAAAACAGCGGCGGCGCGCAGAGGGCTTGGAGCGTGGGCGGATTGGTTGGAATCACGCGCAGCACGGCAGAAAGACCATTTTGCGTGTGGTAAAAATGCGCGCGGTAGCGCGAGAAGCCCTCGAACGCGAGGCTGATGTCAAGCTCCTTGTTGCGCTCGAGCGCCCTTTTTTGCGATTCATCGAGCAAACCGCGCAACATCGTTTGCAGCTGCTCCTCGCTTGGCGCGTTCAAAATGGGTTGTAACGCGCCCTCAAGCCGCATGCACAGCGGCGCGCCCGCAACGATATGAATATCGCTCGCCTCTTTTGCCTCGTGCAGAATCTGCTGCCATTGTTCGTGCATTTTTCGCGCCTAGTGCAGATTCGCGTTGAGCTCGATTTTGCGATTCGAGCGAAACGCAATCATCGCGCCCGTTTTCGCGTTTTGGCGAAAGTGGATTCCGTGCTTGCCCGAGAGCTCGCGCCCCTTGTACAGCCCGCTCGCATTCACTTGGAATCCGGGATTTGCCTCGGCAATCTTCGCGGCTTCTTGCTCGGTGATTGCAAACACCGTGCCCGCCAAAACGGCGATTCCACCATCGACAATGCAGCCATCGCCAAGGCTAATGCCTGTCGCGCTATTGACGCCCAAGAGGCAGTTTTTGCAAATGCTAATGGGCTCGGTGTTGCCGCCGCTTAGCACGCCCAAAATGCTTGCGCCGCCGCCAATGTCTGTGCCCTCGCCCACGACCACGCTCGAGCTAATGCGCCCCTCGTTCATGCACGCGCCCATCGCGCCTGCGTTGAAGTTCACATAGCTAGCACCAGGCATTTGCGTGTAGCCGCCGCTGCCGAGATACGCGCCAAAACGTGTTTTTGCCGTGTCGAGCAGGCGAATGTTGTCGACTTGTGGAATCACCTGCATGAGATAGCGCGGGAATTTGTCGACAAAGTCGATAGTCGGGAACTCGCCGTTTAGGCGCAGCGGAATCTCGTGTTTGCGCAACCACGCGAGCGAATAGGGCGTGTTGCCACTCCATGCGACATTGGTGAGCTGCCCGAAGATTCCGTCCAGATTGAGGCTGCGCAACGGCGCTTTGCCAAGCGAGAGCGCGAGCAATTTCATATAACTCGTTTCGACACTCTCGCATGGCGTGTCGCCAAACAGAATGCAGAATCGGTAGGCGATTCTCTTTCCGTCCTTGCGCTTGCCCGCAACCTGCTCTTTGAGCGCGAGCAAAACTTGGATATTGCGATGTTTCTGTGAATCGGCAATCGATTCGAGCACGAAGGGCTCAAAACGTGCGAAGGATTCGTTCAAAAACTCCGTGTTGAGCTCGTAAATCTCCTCGTTTGCGCTTTTGTGAATGGGCTTTGCCTTTGTCGCGGCGGTTGCGAGCACGGCGAAGCTCCCAAGATTCTCGTTTTGCCAATTGAGCACAGGAAAATGCGCCACAAGCACCTTATTATCGGGCTCGCTGATTTCGACACGGCAGATTCCAAACCCAAGCGGCGCTCTGTAACCTGCTTCTTTCTGAAAGTTTTGGACAAAATGATTGAAGCTTTCAATGCTCATTGCATACTCCTTTTTTGCGCCGATTCTAGCATAATTATCGCCAACAAACGCAGCCGCGAGTCGCGCGAGGCAGACAGGGCAGAATCAAGGGGCATTAAAATTTATCAAAGATTAACTTTTTGTTAGGATTTGTTGCGGATAATTGCGATTGCATTTTTAATTTTAATACGGAGGAAGATAATGAAAACCTTGACTAAATTTTGTATCAGTGCTAGTTTGGCTGCAAGCCTTCTTGCCGGCGTTGCGAGCGCCGCTGCGTATAACCTCGAGCCCGCAAATTCAAGCGTGAAATTTAGCGTGTCTCACATGAAGCTCACCAAAGTCGATGGCGAATTTAAAGATTTTAGCGGCAAAATCGACTATGATGGCGGCAAGCTCAATGTGCTTGAAGGCTCTGTGGCGATTAAGTCTATCGACACAGCAAACGAGAAACGCAACGCGCATTTGAACGCTCCCGATATGTTCGATTCGGCAAAGCACCCCTATATCACCTTTAAGATGACAGATTTTAGCGGCGGCAAAATCCATGGCGACTTGACGATTAAAGACACGACAAAGCATGTCGCATTTGACGCAAAGGTCGCCGAAAACGGCAACAAAATCACCATTGACGCGACAGGCGCGATTAACCGAAGCGAGTTTGGAATCGCGTGGCCAAGCGTGTTTAAAGACAACGCCGTTGGCGAAGTAGTGAACATCGTCTTGCACCTTGTCGCAAGCAAATAGGCTTTTTGAAACCGCTCGCTGGCTTTAGCCTCTTCGAGGCGCTGGTCGCGTTGGTTGCGGGCGGCTTTGTGGCGCTCTTTTTCGCGCATTTCGCGCTTGGCGCGTTGCAAAGCCATGCGTTTCAAAAGGCGTTTGCGCACGCGCAAGAGGAGCTCGATTCGGCGCGCTTCGTGCTCACCAACCACCTGCGCGAGGCTTTTGCGCCAAGCATTGTTCTCACGTCAGATTCTATGCGTTGGCATGTGCCCCTTCTCCCCTACCCGCTGCAACTCTCGCCTGCCGATAATCCCGACACATACCATATCGCACAAGACATTCCGCAAGCCCCCGATACATTGCTTGCCTATTGCGTGGATAGCGCGCAAACGGCTGACGCGACATTGCAAGACGGCATTCTTTCTGCCGCGCTTGGCGCATGCAAATGGGCATATCTGCTCGATTCTATGCCACGTTCTTTGCATTACGATTCCGCTGCGCAATGGCTATACATTGCCCCCACAGGCTTTGGGCAGGAGGCAAGCGCGTTTGCGATGGACGCGAACAACGGCGGAATCTGGCTGCGCATCTGCACCCGCCCCGCTGCGCTTGCGCGCCATGCGTGCGCACATGACGCAAGCGGCGAGATGTGTTTGCATGGATTATGCGGCGAATGGAAGGCGCTTTGAAAAAGCTTCATGGCTTTGTGCTGCTGCAAGCGCTCGGCGGAATGCTGCTTCTGTCGTTTCTGTGCTTCGCGCTGTTGTTTTCGCGCCACACGCTCACCCAACAAAGCCTGCACACGCATGCGCGATTGCAGCTTGCGCTCTATGCCGCTAGCGCATTGCGGCTGATTGAAGGCGCGATTGCGCGCCATGAGCTGATTCCAAGCCCCATTCCACAAACATTTGACGCAAGCCACGCGAGCATTTTGGGCACAATCGCCGAGCCTTACACATTGCTGTTTAACATCGTTGCGCTCGATGATAATCTTGGCTGTGTCGAGATTCTCGCGCAGGCGCAGCTGCCCGACAACCTCACATTGCATTATTACGATTCTGCCTTGTTGGCGCATGGTGTGGTCTTGCGCCCCCAAATGCCATGCGCGGTGAGCCGCATGCTGCCATAGCTTGACACACTAAATGGCATTATTGTATCATACAAAATTTTATGTTTGGGGGACGCAATGGTTCATGGAATCGAGCTCAACAGAAACTATCATTATATTTCTTCGCTAATCCAACCGCTTGAGATTCAAGAATATTTTCCGATGAGAATCGAGATTAATAGCGCAATTTGCGATTATATGCAAAATGCGCATCGTCCTAAGATGATAGTCTCTAATCCAAATTCTAGCAATTTTGATGTCGATTATTTCGTGGATTTGCTGCAAAAAGACTTTGCGAACAAGCAAAAGAGTATCGAACAAGAACTCGATTTGCGCGAAATCTCGCGGCGGCTCGCATTATGTTTTTATTTGAGCTGCGCAATTCATGTGAGCAAGCATTACACGCCAAAGAATATCACCGAAGATGTGGTGCTCGAGAATCTGGCAGATTATTTTTGCAATCTGCAATATGCGCATTGCTCGCAAAAAGCTCATGCGCTCGATATGCTGCTGGAACGTTTTGGCATTAAGAGCCATAGAATCGGTTATAGCGATATTCTCGGTTGGACGCATGGATTTTGCGAAGTGTTGATTGACGATAAATGGCAGATTCTAGACCCAACGTTTAATATGTATTTTAACATCAATGTGCAAGATATTATCCAAAACCCATTTTGTGTGCGCAAGGTTTTAAGCTTTTATTCTAATGAATTTTATGCCGATAATGGCAGGGAACATTTGGAATTTATCCAAACGCAGCTCGACAACCAAAACCATTCAACATTTAAATATAACCGAGAATGGTTTATGTTCATGGGATTCCATACCTACAAGCCCGCTGTGCTTTGGTTTCATCAAACCGAGAATGGGCAGACGACAGAACTTTATGACATCAGGAAGGATTCGCGCTATCGGTTTTTGTGATATGGCGAGATAGAATCTATGCGGTTGCGCTACGATTCTGCGCCCCATTTTCCAAGCGGGCATGAGGCTTTGTGCATCTTCGTTTTCGCAACCACAAAGCAGCCGCATAGGCGGCATTGCTTCGTGGCGCGCACGAGTTTTTCGCATTCAAGGCAGCTTTGCATGCGCGCCTCTGCGATGTCTTTTGGCGCAAACACATCATCGTCAATGCCAAGCGCGCTTTTGAGCACATCGCTCGCGGCGTCTAAGATATTGTAGCTCTTGGCTTTGCGTTCCGTGCGCCGCGCGCGTTTGCAGTTGCAGCCCATGTCGCGTAATGGTTATGCAACGAGATTCACGCTCGAGCCATTGCCGCTTGTCGTGTCAGTCTTGACTAGGTGCAAAATCGCATGCAATTGTTGCAAGAGCGGGCTTTCGACGTCGTTTTTGTCTTCAGAGAGATAGACGGCATGCACATGCTTCACGATGTCGCGAAACGAAGCCTGATTGCCGCTTTGTTGCAAGAGTTTGGCGATGTTTTCGTCTAAATCACTGCGCAAATAGTCGAGCTCGAGCTTGGTGAATAGTTCGCCCTTTTTCAGGCTGTCTTTGAAAATCGGCGCGGCGCTCGAAAGTGCGCTGCGCGCGCCAAGCAAAAGCGCCGATGACTTGCCCCCAGCCTTTTTGAGCTCCGCAAACGCATGTTCGGCTTCGATAGCGTTCTCGAGCCCCTCGATGACTTTGTCTTTGTCATCGACATAAGCTGCTTGAATGTCTTGGAAATATTCGATGATTTTTTCTTTGCCGCCGAAATACTCGGTGTTTGTCATCGTTCCGTCCAAATCATCGTCTTTTTCGATGAAATTGTTGAATCTCTCCTCGAAAGTCGATTCCATTTTGCCCGATTGCATGAGGAAAATATCCGCGCCTTGCAGATAGCTCTTGGTCTCTTTTGCAAAAATCTCGACAATCTTGCCGTTTTGCATTTTATAGCCCATTGTCTGCGTAACGCCAATCTTGAGCTCCGCGCCCTCGTCATCGAGCGGGTCGATGATTAAATCGCCATTCTTGTCGGCGCTAGCATAGCCTTGATTGTAGGCAATGTCTTGCAGCCAGCCGCCAAGCAGCTCTTCGGCTTCGCCCGTGATGCGCATGATTCCGTCATCGCGATAATAAAAATCGGACGCGCTAAACTTGCTCTTGAGCTTGTCGAGGTTGTCTTCGGTTAGGTGCGTAAGCATGCGTTTTTGCGTGTTTGGGTCGGTGAACAAAACGAGCTGCTTGCCAGCGGGGCGGACATATTGCCCGTCTTTGTCGAGATGAAAGGTTGCAAATGGGCTGCCTTTTTGCAAGTATTCCTGAATCGACCTAACACCAATGGCTTTTTTGAAGTCCTCCATGTCCTTCTTTGCTTCGGCTTCCATCGAGGTTTTGCCAAGCGTCTTGAATCGCCCGCGATTTTCAGCCAACCCTGCCGAAAACACAGCCGTTTCACGAACGTTGTAGAGTGGATTGATATTCATGATAGCCTCCTTGCTATTGTAGATATATCATCATCAAATCGGCATGATAGCACAAAAGCTTATGCCATGCGCATTCCTTTGCTATGCAATCAGATTCACGCTTGTGCCGCTTCCCACAGAATCGGTTTTGAGCATGTGCAAGATTTCGTGCAATTGCTGCACAAGCGGCTTTTCTTTGCCCTCTTCGGCTTCGGTTAGCGAGACGGCATAGACATGTTTTGTGATGTCAGCCAACCTCGCTTGGTTGCCGCCTTGTTGCAAAAGCTTGGCGATGTTTTCGTTCAAATCGCTGCGGATAAATGGCATTTCAAACTTGAAATTGAAAATCTCGCCTCTTTCAAAGCCCATTCTAAAGATTGGCGCAGCCTTCGAGAGCGCCTCGCGGCTTTGAACCGACAAGCGGAACGATGCGCCATCGGCTTTTTCGAGCTCCTCAAACGCATGCTCGGCTGCAATGGCATTTTCGATTCCCTCGATAATTTCATCTTTGTTTTCGACTTGCGCCGCTTGAATCTCTTGGAAATACTCGATAATTTTTTCTTTGCCGCCGAAATATTCAATATTTGTCATCTCTCCATCGAGATTTTCATCTTTTTCGATGAAATTGTTGAATCGTTCCTCAAAAGTCGTTTCGACTTTGCCTGATTGCATCAGAAAAATATCCGCGCCCTGCAAATAACCTTTGGTTTCCTTTGCAAAAATCTCAACAACTCTGCCATTTTGCATTTTATAGCCCAATGTTTGCTGCGCACCAATCTTGAGATTTGCGCCCTCGCCATCGAGAGATTCGATAACCAAATCTTTATTTTTATCTGCTTCGAGATAGCCTTGATTGTAGGCAATGTCTTGCAGCCAGCCGCCAAGCAGCTCTTCGGCT
>CAMXAV010000001.1 GCA_947179285.1 uncultured Helicobacter sp. | reverse complement strand
TTTTAACCGCACATATTAATGAGTGCGACTGAAGTCGCACCTCCAAAGATTTTTTATTACCATAAAATAATATTTTCTTGTCATTGCGAGCGAGCGCAACGAACGTGGCAATCAACAGGCAAAGAATCCCGAGCGAGCGTTCAAGACGGTTGATTGCTTCGCTTACGCTCGCAATGACAATTATGAATCCCCCGCATACAAGCCCGCGATTCTACCCGAATGTGTGTAAATATTAAACTTCTTGCCTCGCGCAAAGCCAATGAGTGTGATTCCAACCTCTTGCGCCGCGCGGATTGCCTGAAAGGTCGCGGCAGCCTTGCTCACCACAACGCAGATTCTGTGCATAAGTGCCTTTGTAACCATCTCGAGCGAGAGCCGCCCGCTCACAAACAGCACGGAATCGGCGGTGTTGTAGCCCAACAAATAGGCGCGCCCCATGACTTTGTCGATGGCGTTGTGCCGCCCGATGTCCTCGCATAGCAATGTGCCCTGATTGCTCACGAGCATGGCTTTATGCACGCAGCCCGTTTGCTCGAACAACGGCGTGGGCGTCTCAAAAACTGCGAGCTGTCGCGCGAGAAAGTCGAGCGGAACAACAAGCGGCGTGTCGAGGAAACGTTTGAGCACGGCGGCGTTTTCGTCCATATTGCCGCTCACGCCCACGCAGCAGCCTGACGTGAGCGTTTTGTCGGCAAAGAGCCGTTGCAAGGCGTCTTTGTCGATGTTTGCTTCCGCAAAGACTTGCAGCCCGTCAGCCGAGACGCATAGGTTATGCACCTCTTTGGGGCTTTGCACAACGCCTTCCGAGACCAAGAATCCGAGCAAATGCGCGTCTTGGTGCTGCGGCAGGCTCATCACCGAGAGCAATAGTTGGCGATTGAGAAAAAAGGCAATCTTTTGTTCGACAATCACGCAATCGTTTGTGATTGTGCATTGCCCATTTTGCACTTGCTCAATGGGCAATGTGTGCAGAAACTCTTTCAAGCAATGCCTTGTTTCTTGAGTTCTGCGTAATAGTATGTGTGCAAAATCGCGATTTCTTCTTCGCCCATTTTGCCGTTTAGAATCGACTGCAAAGCCCCTTCAATGGCGAATACTGCCATATAGATATGGGTGATGAGCAGCGCAACAACCAAGATTCCCATAAAGCTATGTGCAAGCGCCATAAAGCGCAAGGTGTCGATTGCGGCAGATTGGAAGAACATGATAGCGCCTGTGATGACCATCACCGCGCCACCGAGTGTCGCGACCCAAAACCACATCTTCTGCCCTGCGTTGAACTTGCCTGCGGGGATTGGGCGATTCTCTTGGCTCAAATAGCCGCCCATAATCATGAACCACTTGATGTCATAGCCTTTGGGCAAGGCGTCTTTGAGCCACATCAAGAACATGAGCGCGCCAAAGGGCGCGAAAACGCATGTCGCGATTCCGTGTACATCGCGCGCAAAGCGCACGAGCGCCCCGCCGCCGAGCTTGTCGCCAAACATCATCACAAGCCCCGTGAGGCACAGCAACACAAACGGCACAGCGGCGCACCAATGCACGCAGATGTTGTAGCCGCTGAAAACGCGAATCATCTTGCCATGCTTGAACTTGCGCTGCCCGATGAGCATGAAATGCCCCAAAAAGGCGAGCGGAACGCCGATGACGACAATCGCGAAAAGAAGCGCGAAATAATGCCCCTGCACGAGCGTGAAGATTTCGCCAAGCCCCTTTGAGTTGGGCGAGCCAACGCCCCACGTTTTGATTGCCGCAACCTCTGGACCGCCATAAAGTAGCGGGTTTGCCCGCTGCTCGGGCGCAATCAGCGCGTTGTTGCCCTCGATGAGCTCGGCATATTGCTTGCCGTCTTTGTTGGGCACGCTTGGGTCTGCCGCGAGGGCAGCGCCGCCCACCATAGCGAGCAGCAGCGCGAAGATTCTAAAGAATTTTGCGAAATTTCTCATAGAATCCTCCTTAATCACCATACGCCGTTTTCCAGACATTAGGCACAGCGTTGGGGATATTCTCGCCCCTTGTTTGCGCGCGATGTGTGATGATGTTCGACACTTCCTCGCTGCTGCCTGCAAGCAGCGCCTTTGTGCTGCACATGCTCGCGCACATCGGCACTTTGCCTTCGGCGATGCGGTTTTGCCCATAGAGGCGATATTCTGCCTCGCTGTTGGTTTCTTCAGGTCCGCCTGCACAGAATGTGCATTTGTCCATCGCCCCGCGCGAGCCAAACACGCCGTTTTTGGGGAACTGCGGCGCGCCAAAGGGGCATGCATAGAGGCAATATCCGCAGCCAATGCATGTCTTTTTGTCATGCAGCACGATTCCATCGGCGCGGATATAGAAGCAATCCACAGGGCAGACTTGCGCACAAGGCGCATCGGCGCAATGCATGCAAGCGATAGACACGGCGGTTTCTTTGCCAACAACGCCTTCGTTGAGCATAATCACCCTTCGGCGGTTGACGCCCACAGGCAGGTGATGTGCTTCTTTGCAAGCGACATCGCAGCCGTGGCACTCGATACAACGATTCGTATCGCAGTAGAATTTGATTCTTGAGTGATTCTCAAGATTACTCGGAATTGTGTTACTCATTTTTTATCCTTTCTTTATGCCTTTTCAATCCGACATAGACCACATTTAGATTCTGGACAAGCTGTGTTGTAGTCAAATCCATAGCTTGAAACCATGCTTGCTGATTCTCCAATCGCATACGGCGCCGTGCCTTCGGGGTAGAGGTCAAGTCGCGATTTACCTTGGTCCATTCCCGAGAAGTTTTGCGGCAACCATACGCTATTATAATCCACACGCAAAGAGAGCTTGGCAGGCACGAGGATTCGCGTGTCCATTGTGCCATATAGCCAGACCATATCGCCGTTTTTGATGCCCAGCTCGGCGGCTTTGTCGGGGTGAATCTCGACAAACATTTCGCCTTCAACCTCGGCGAGGTATTTCGCGGCTCGTGTCTCGGCGCCTGTTCCCATGTGTGCAACCATACGCCCACTTAGCATGTTGATAGGAAATTCTTTGACCCAATCCTTTTCTTTTTGGCGCGAGCGGTATTTGATGTTTGCCCTGAAATGGTCGGGCTTGTCGGGGAAGTTGGGATATTTATCAACCAAATCCCCGCGCACAGAATGCAGCGGCTCGCGGTGCAATGGAATCTTGTCATACCAGTTCCACACATTTGCGCGCGCCTTGCCGTTGCCATACGGGCAAAGCCCAGCTTCTAGCGCCTTTTCGA
Organism: uncultured Helicobacter sp.; assembly: GCA_947179285.1. Classification (GTDB taxonomy): domain Bacteria; phylum Campylobacterota; class Campylobacteria; order Campylobacterales; family Helicobacteraceae; genus NHYN01. The sequence continues at coordinate 11,743 of CAMXAV010000001.1, read as the reverse complement.
CTAGGATATTTGTTCCATATCCATAAGGATAGGAATTGTCTTGTGCGAGTTCTTTCTCGGCTTCGGTGAGGTGGATTCCAAGCGATTCGGCGTTTTCTGCCGTAACGGGTGCATGCCCGCTAATCGTGGAAAGAGGCAGTGAGTGTGGCGAGAGCATGCTTTTGCCTGTGGCTTGGCTTGTTGTGCCCCAATTCGTGCGGAATCCCATTCCGCCACGCATGACGGGGATTTCGTCATTATACAACACGGGCGTGCCGGGGTGCTTGTCGCTCCAACAAGGCCACGGCAAGCCATAATATTCGCCCGCAAAAGCTCCTGTGCCCTCGAGCGTTACTTTGTCGAACAAATGCCAATTCTCTTGGTGTGCCTTCAGTCGTTCGGGGCTCATGCCCTGCAAGCCAATCGTACGAATGCTTTGCGTGTATTCTGTTGTCGCATCGTCAGGCCAAATAAATTGGTCTCTCCCTTTGGATTTGGCGATGTCATAGAGGCTTTGTTGGTATTCCTTCAAGAATCCGAGCCGATTGGCAAAATCAAACAGAATCTCCTCATCGGGGCGGCATTCAAAGAAGGGCTCCATAACTTTGCTGCGCCATTGGTAGCTGCGGTTTGTCGCTGCGAGGCTGCCGCTTGTTTCCATTTGCGAGGCGGCGGGCAAGCAGAACACGCCATCGGGCTTGTCGGTATAGACGGCGAAGTCATTCACATACGGGTCGATGAAAACAATGAGCTCCATTTCGTTGAGTGCTTGTTGGTGCAAATGCAAAAGCGATGCTGTCGTCATGCCCGTGCCAATCACCACGAGCGCCTTAATCATCGTGTCGCCATTGTTTGCGGCGTTTTCCGAATCGATTGCGCCAAATTTCCATGTCGAAATGGCATAGCCCGTTTTTTCCATCATCTGTTGGTTTTTGAAACGCCCCTTCAGCCAGTCATAATCAACCTTCCAATGCCGCGCGAAGTAGCGCCAATTCTTCTCTGTCAAGGGATAGTACCCGGGCAAAATATCGGGGTTTGCGCTCATATCCGAGCTGCCTTGCACATTGTCATGCCCGCGCAAGATATTCACGCCGCCGCCGTTTTTGCCAATGTTGCCCAAGAACATTTGCAAGATTGGCATAATGCGCGTATTGCTCGTGCCCACTGTGTGTTGGGTGAGCCCCTGATTCCATATCAAGCACGCAGGCTTTGCCGCCGCCATTTCTTCGGCGATATGGCGAATGGCATCGGCGGGAACGCCCGTGATGTCCGCCACGACTTCGGGTGGGAATTTTTTCGCCTCTTCCATAATTGCCTCATAATCATCGACTCTGTCGCGCAAATATTGCTCGTCATAGAGTTTCTTGGCGATGATATGGTTGAGCATTCCGTATGCAAACGCAATGTCTGTTCCGCTGCGGATTCTATGGAACTCATCGCATTTTGCCGCCGTTTTGGTGAATCGCGGGTCGACGCAAACGAGCTTGCAGCCCTTTTCTTTGGAGCGCAAGATATGCACCATCGAAACGGGGTGATTCACGGCAGGATTTGCCCCGATAATTAGGATATATTTAGAAAACATCATATCCCCGAGGTGATTTGTCATGCCTCCATACCCAAAGGTGTTTGCCACGCCGGCAACGGTTGGGCTATGGCACACGCGATTGCAATGGTCGAGATTGTTTGTGCCAAAGAATGCCGTGAATTTGCGGATATAGTAGGCTTGCTCGTTCGAGCATTTCGCGCTGCCGATGAACATCACCGCATCGGGACCATGTTCCTCGCGGATTTTGCTCAATTTGTCGGCGATTTTGCCCATAGCCGAATCCCAGCTCACGCGCTGCCATTTGCCGTTTTGCTTTTCCACAGGATAGCGCAATCGCGTTTCGCTGCGCGCCCTGTCGATGAGGTCTGCGCCCTTGCAGCAATGCCCGCCTTGAGAGATAGGATGGTCTTGCGCCACTTCTTGGCGCACCCAAACACCATCGACAACTTCGGCGATGATTCCGCAGCCCACAGAACAATGGGTGCAAATCGTCTTGATTTTTTGCGACTTGGGATATTTCTCTTTGAGCTCTTGCGCGCTTGCTTGGCGCATTGTTTTTTGTGTGTCGCCAAGCGCAACGCCTGCGCCAGCCAAGCTGCCAAGTGCTGCCATTTTCAAAAATGCCCTTCTGTCACTTCGTGCCTTGAATGTGTTCATCGTCTACCTCCTTTCTCAATGTGCAACGGAATAATACAATTTCCATTGTTGTGTTGGGCGATAGAGAATCTCGACTTTGGGCGATTTGCCGCGCACGAGATTCTCGCTGCTACCTTTTTTGCCACAGCCTGCGAGCACAACGCCCGCGCCTGCCGTCAAAGCCACAGTTTTTGTAGCCGTCTTTAAAAACTCACGTCTGCCTTTTTCCATAAGGACTCCTTATTTTGAAGTTGTGGTGATTCCACGGAATCCAAAACAGAAATCCTCATGGAATCACCTCCCTATGCTTTTTCGATGCGACACAAGCCGCATTTTGTCTCGGGGCAAGCAGAGTTGTAGTCAAAACCATAACTACTAACCATATTTGCCGACTCACCGATTGCATAAGGTTTTGTGCCATCGGGGTAGTTACCCAACCTTGATACTCCTTGGTCCATGCCCGAGAAGTTTTGCGGCAACCAAATGCTGTTGTAATCTACCCGTGTAGAAATCTTTACAGGAACTTTGATTTTGCAACCATTCGTTCCATAGACCCAAACCATTTCGCCGTTTTTGACTTTGAGCTCGGCGGCTTTGTCGGGGTGAATCTCGACAAACATTTCGCCTTCAACCTCGGCGAGGTATTTTGCGCTCCTTGTTTCCGCACCTGTTCCCATGTGCGCAACCATACGCCCACTTAGCATGTTGATAGGGAAATCATCAACCCAGTTTTTGGAATCGCCGAGCTCTTTTTGGCGCGAGCGGTATTTGATGTTTGCCCTGAAATGGTTGGGCTTGTCGGGGAAGTTGGGATATTTATCAACCAAATCTCCGCGCACAGAGTGCAAAGGCTCGCGGTGCAATGGAATCTTGTCATACCAGTTCCACACATTCGCGCGCGCCTTGCCGTTGCCATAGGGGCAAAGCCCGTGTTCGAGCGCCTTTTCGACCAAGATGTTGTTGCCGATTCCAAGCGCAAAGGTGCTGCCCGCAATCGCTTCTTTCTCTGCCTCTGTGAGACGGATTCCAAGCGATTCGGCATTTGCTGCGGTAACGGGGGCATGCCCGCCTTCGTGTTTCGCGTCAGGCAGTGAACGTGGCGTGAGCATGCTCTGCCCGCTAGGATTCGTAACGCCCCAATTCACACGGAATCCCATACCGCCGCGCATAACCGGAATCTGGTCATTGTACATCACAGGCGTGCCGGGGTGCTTGTCGCTCCAACAAGGCCATGGCAAACCATAGTAATCGCCCTTGAATGGTCCTGTGCCCTCAAGAGTTACTTTGTCGAACAAATGCCAATTCTCTTGGTGCGCCTTCAAGCGTTCGGGGCTCATGCCCTGCAAGCCGATGCTGCGAATGCTTTGTGTGAGCTCCGTTGTCGCGTCTTCAGGCCACATAAACTTGTCTCTGCCGTTTGCTTTGGCGATGTCATAGAGCCTGCGTTGGAGTTCCTCGAGGAATCCGAGCCGCTCGGCGAGCCCAAATAGGAACTCTTCATCAGGGCGGCATTCAAACAAGGGCTCCATGACTTTGCTGCGCCATTGGTAGCTGCGGTTTGTCGCTGCGACACTGCCGGCTGTTTCCATTTGCGAGGCGGCGGGCAAGCAGAATAGATTATCGGTTCTGTCGCCATAAATCGCCAAGTCGTTCACATAGGGGTCGACGAATACGACCAAGTCGAGCTTGTCCATCGCCTTGCGTTGCAAATCGAGCAGCGAAACAGTCGTCATACCCGAGCCAATCACAACGAGCGCGCGGAGCTTTGTACCCGCATTGTTTGCCGCGTTTTCCTCATCGAGCACGCCAAATTTCCATGTCGAGTGCGCAAAGCCTGTTTTGCCCATCATTTCTTTGTCTTTGAAACGCGAAACCATCCAGTCATAATCGACATTCCAATGCTTGCAGAAATGCCGCCACGCGGGCTCGCCAAGACCATAATATCCGGGCAAAGAATCGGCGAGGTTGTTCATATCAGACGCGCCTTGTACGTTGTCATGCCCGCGCAAGATGTTCACGCCGCCGCCGTTTTTGCCAATATTCCCCAAGAACATTTGGAGAATCGGCATAATGCGCGTATTGCTCGTGCCCACAGTGTGTTGGGTGAGCCCCTGATTCCATATCAAGCTCGCAGGTTTTGCCGCCGCCATTTCTTCGGCAATATGGCGAATCATATCGGCAGGAATCCCGCAAACATCGGCTGCGACTTCGGGCGAGAACTTCTTCGCTTCTTCCATAATCATTTCATAACCATCGACTCTGTCTTTGAGATATTGCTCATCATAGAGTTTTTTGGCGATGATATGGTTCAAGAGCCCGTATGCAAACGCAATGTCTGTTCCGCTGCGGATTCGATGATATTCATCGCATTTCGCTGCTGTTTTGGTGAATCGTGGGTCAATGCACACGAGCTTCGCGCCTTTTTCTTTCGCGCGCAAGATATGCACCATTGAAACAGGGTGATTCACGGCAGGGTTTGCGCCAACAACAAGAATGTATTTCGAGAATTGCATGTCTCCCAAATGGTTCGTCATTCCACCATATCCAAATGTATTTGCCACACCGGCAACTGTTGGAGAGTGTCAAACGCGGGCGCAATGGTCGATGTTGTTTGTGCCAAAGAATGCGGCGAATTTTCGGATATAGTAGCTTTGCTCGTTTGAGCATTTCGCACTACCCAAAAACATCACCGCATCGGGTCCGCTTTCCTCGCGAATTTGCTTCAATTGCGCGGCGATGTTGTCCATCGCATCGTCATATTTGACGCGTGTCCATTTGCCGCCCTTTTTCTCGAGAGGATAGCGCAAACGCGTTTCGCTGCGCGCCCTGTCGATGAGGTCTGCGCCCTTGCAGCAATGCCCACCTTGCGAGATTGGGTGGTCTTGCGCCACTTCTTGTCGCACCCAAACGCCATCAACGACTTCGGCTACGATTCCACAACCCACCGAGCAATGTGTACAAATCGTCTTGATTTTCTTGCTTTGTGGATACCTTTCTTTGAGCTCTTGAGCGGTCGCGGGGCGCATTGTTTTGTCTGTGTCTGCTAGTGCAACACTCGCGCCTGCCAAGCCGCCAAGAGCCGTCATTTTCAAAAACGCACGTCTGCTGTTGCGTCTTTTGACTAGCTCATTCATTGTGTCTCCTTTCATTATTTAGCAACAGAATAATACAAATCCCATTGCTGTGTTTTTTGATAAAGAATCTCTTTTTTGGGCGATTTGCCGCGCACGAGATTCTCGCTGCTACCTTTTTTGCCACAGCCTGCAAGCACGATTCCAGCGCCCGCAACTGCAATGGAAGTTTTGGTGACGTTTTTTAAGAATTTACGTCTGTCTTTTTCCATTTCGACTCCTTTTTTGAGATTTGGGGTAATCCCACAAAGATTCTCAACAATAAGAATCTTTGTCGGACTACGAGCCTCTATGCCGTTAGCGCGTCATATTCCTCCTCGAATTGGATAAACGATTGCAGAATCTGCGCGATTGCGACATAGAATGTCGCGTCTTGCCGCGCGTTGATTTCGGCGATGAGCCCCAAAAACGCGTCTTTGGAGAGCGCAAAGACGTCTTTGGCAAGCTTCGCGTTGCCCGTTTCGAGCAAGTGGCGCATGAAGCCGCAAAGGAATCCGAGATGTTCTTCGGTTTCTTTGAAGTTTGCGCTATCCACGCGCACATCGCTTTGCTTGACGAGCTGGCGCGCCTGAAGCAGCGATTCTGCCCCAAGGCAGTTGTGGTAGAAATGCGACAGGTGGATTCCGACTTGTTTTGCGCCAAAGGGCAGGGCGAAGAGGCGCGAAAACTCGTCTTTGATGTTTGCCATGCCATGCGCCTTGAGCTCGTCTTGCAAGAGCAGCATCGCGTTTTTTGCCTCGTCATTGAGCGGCTCGTTTAGCAGAATCTCGAGCTGTTTTTGGGCAATTGCGGCGCGCCCATCGAGCATTTCAAAGACGAAGAAGCCATTGAAAAAATCATAATACAGCATGCGCGCATGCGTGAGGTTGGCGCGTTCGGCTTCGCTAAGCATGGCTTTCTCCAATGTTTGTGTTCAGCATGACCTTGACCTTGCAATCGGGGCAGCACTCGAGCGAGCGGAGCTTGCGCGAATCGCCCGCGAAGTTTGCGGCGAGCATGTCGCGCACCTTTTGCACCGAACGCGTTGTGGCAAACGGCTTGCCGCATTCCACGCAACAAAAGGGCGAATCTTTGGCGAGCACATGCGGCACAAACCATTCCGCATTGAGCATGATTCCGCTTTCTTCGATGCTCATGACATTTTCGGGGCATGACATGACGCAATAGGCGCATGTCGTGCAAAGCGAGGGGAGAAACGAGAGCGTGAAATATTGCTCGTTGGCAATCAGCGCGCCGACATTGCACGCCCCAACGCAGCTTAGGCACAATGTGCAGCCCTCTTTGAGCCGTATCTGCCCATAGCGCAATGTTGGCGCAAACGGCAAAACTCCCAAATCGCGGTCTTTGACGACAAAGCGCAGGCGCTCGGCGAAGCTCTTGCGCGTGTGCTCGTTTGCGCGCGGCGTGTAGAGATATTTCGCGTCAGCGATTGTCGCAAGCGAGCTTAGCCGATTCCATTCCTCGCGGTTTTGCACGAGCACAATGCCTACAGAATCGGCATAAGCGCGCGCGACAATGTCGTTCGTCATCGCAACGGCACTTTGCAAGACATCGCTCGCATTGGGCTTGTAGAGCGCCACGCTCGCACCGCTTTCTTGGATACAGGCAAGAAGCGCAGGCGCATTGAACGCATTGAGCTCGGGCACAACGAGCGGCAGCACAGAGGGCGGCAGGGCGGGGGCATGCGGCAGCAAATCTGCAAGACTCGGTTCATCGATGAGCAGAATCAAAGAGCCCGCAAACAGGCGCACGCGGCGCAACAAGAGCTCGGTTGGAGATTCTTTAAAGTCAATCGCGCCTGTGGGGCAGAGCGCCACGCACGCGCCGCATTTGATGCAATCGAGCGCCGAAAAATGGAGCTGCTTGCTCGCATCATCGGCATAGATTCCAAACGTTGGGCAGGCATCGGCGCACGCGGCGCAGCATTTTTCGCGGCGATTCTCGTATTGGCAATACGTCGAATCGAAGCGCAATGTCTCGCGGTAGGTGTATGCGCCAAGCCGCGCGTTGAGGGTCGAAAGCAGCGCATGCGCATCGTCAAAATCGCCCGCACTCTCGATTCCGCAATAGAGTTGCAATGCGGGAATGTCGACAAACAGCACGCCTTGCGCATAGTTGCGCACAGAATCGTTGGCAAAATGCACGGCAAACGCGCCCAAATGCCCGCCGATAGACGCGACATCACTTGGCGCAAGCAGGGCAGCCTCGAAGCCGTTTTGGTTTGCCAACAGGCAAAAATCCTCGGCGTTTTTGTCGTTTCCCAAGACAAACAGGCTGTTTGCGACTTCGCATGTTTTTTCTGCTTGCATGTTTTCTGCTTGTAACATGCGCGATTGATAGAGAATCTCGACTTCTTTGGCGCATTGCGCGGGGTTTTCGCGGCTTGCAAGCAGCCAATTGATTTCGGGTGCAACGATGTAGGCATGCTCTGTGGGGACATTAGAAACAATAAAAGGCTCGTCATCTAGCGAGCGCAGCTCGAGCTCATCTGGCGTTAGAATCGCCGTGTTTTGCAGGGCTGCAAAAGGAGATTTGGCAGAGACAAAAAGCAAATCGTTGTCATCCATCATTGGGGTACTTTCTTAGAAATTCTATATTTGCACTCATTCTAGCATAAATTTTGATATTCTCATCGCATGCGCCCCAAAATATGGGGCGACATGTCATGTCGTGTTTCTAAGGGAAACGCATCATAATCACAGTGCAAAACAGAACCGAAAACATGCACAAGGCAAAGGCAGCGCCAAGCCCTTGCAGCCAATCTTTGAGTTCTCTGCTATCTTTTGTTTTGATGCGGCGATACTCCGACTTAAAAACATACTGATTCGATGATTCTGGCGTAGCCATCATGACCTCCTAGTCTACATAACGGGTGTCCTTCCCCGTTGTATTATCGGCATTTGGGGCAGAATTATAACACACAAAGAATCGAATCAAGGCTTTTTATCGTGTGTTCATCGTCCCAAAGCGAGCCAATCGCGCTGCCAAGCAAAAACTTGCGCCCAACGCCCGCCGCGCGCGCGGCGAGAATGTCGGTATAGTTGTCGCCAACAAGAAGGGAATCGCGCAAGCGGAGTTGCGGAAAATCGGCGCATGCGCGTTCTATCATGCCCGCCTTGGGCTTGCGGCATGCGCAGCCAAACTCGGGCGTATGCGGGCAGAAATAGATTTTGTCAAAGCAGAATCCGAGTTTTTCTTGCAAGGTTTGTTGCATGAACAAGCAGAGCTTGCAGAATGTGGCAAAATCGTAGAATCCACGTCCGATTCCCGATTGGTTCGTGCAAAGAAGCAGCAGAAAGCCTCGCGCATGCAGAGCCTCGAGCAGTGTAAAGATTCCATGATTCCATATAAAATCTTGCGGCAGATGCACATAGCCCTTGTCGATATTGACGATTCCGTCTCGGTCTAAAAACGCGGCTTTTGCCATATTTTTCTCCTATTTTATGCTAAAAATGTTATAATGATTCCATTTCATCTCAAGGAGGAGACAATGAAACGAATCTCTTTTGCGCTCGCGGCGCTTTTGGGCGCGGCTTTTGCAAACCCGCCAAGCCTCTATCACCCGCCGCGCTATTATACACAGCACACGCCGACACTCGGCTATTTTCAGGCACACCCCACGATTCTAACACATCATGAATCCCTTGCGTATCAGCAGCCCGTTACAGCGCCATACTCGCCCCCGCCGCCACCCCCACCGCAAGAGCAGCAAGAACAGATTGCCCAAGCGCAGCAGCCAGCACAGAACATGCAGGGCATGCAGAATATGCAAAACGCGCAAAATGCGCAGAATCAAAACGCGCAGAACGCGCAAAACCCATGCGGCTTGCCGCCCAACCCTTCGGCGACCAATACAACGATTCTCACGTCAGAATGCGTGACCGTTTGCCCCGTTGCGCCGCCTAAGAAGTAATCGATTCAAGCAGCAGGCGCGTGTAGCTTTGCTTTGGGCTCGCAAAGACGCTATCGCACGCGCCTTGCTCAATCACCTCGCCCTTTTGCAACACGAGCACATTCTCGCAGAGCGATTGGACGATGTCGAGCTCATGGCTAATGCAAATATATGTCATGTCGCATTCCTTTGCGATGTCGTGCAGCAGCTGCATAATCGAGGCGCGCAGCGCATGGTCGAGCGCGCTCGTGGGCTCATCGAGAATCAGCACGCGCGGTTGCAACACAAGCGCCCGTGCGAGCGCCACGCGCTGCCTCTCGCCGCCGCTTAGCTCGTTTGGGTAGCGCGTTGCGTAATGTGCGCTCAATGCCACGCGCTCCATCGCGCGCTTGGTCTTTTGCGCAATCTCGCCATGCTTGTGAATCCGCAGCGGCTCGGCGATGATGTCGAACACGCTAAGGCGCGGATTTAGCGCGCCAAATGGGTCTTGGAACAACATCTGAATGAACGCGCGGTAACCTAACGTGCGCATGTCTGCCGCGCAAAGCCGCCCGTTTTCTTGCACGCACACATCGCCTTCTTTGTCGACAAGCCCCATCAGCGCAAAGCCGAGCGAACTCTTGCCGCTGCCGCTCTCGCCGATGATTCCAAGATTGTGCTTGTGGTAGAGCGTGAATGACAAGGGCGCGAGCGCCGTGCGCATTGCGCGCGCCTTGCCCCAAAAATTGCGCGCAAGCGGGTAGCGCACGCAAAGCTCGCGCGTTTGCAGAATCGATTCCGTGTTTTGCGGCGCTTGGGGCTTTTGCGGCAGCTTTGCCGACAAAAGCTCGGCGCTGTATGCGCTCTTTGGCGCGTCTTTTGCAAAGAGTGTTTGCGTGCGCGCATAATCGCGCAGCCGCCCTTTTTGCAACACCAAGACATTGTCGCAATGCTTGCGCACAAGCGGCAGGTTGTGGCTAATCAGCACGAGCGCGCTGCCGCATTCGGAAACGAGCGCGCCAAGCAGGCACAGAATCTGCTGTTGCAGGCTCGCATCAAGCGCCGTTGTGGGCTCATCGGCAATCAGCAAGCTCGGGTTGTTCGCAATCGCAATCGCAATCAGCACGCGCTGCCTCTCGCCGCCGCTTAGCTCATACGGATAGACCTTTTCGCGGCTCTTGAGCGCCTCTAGCCCGACTTTTTCGAGCAATTCATCGTAGCGCGATTCTTGCTCTTTGCGCGTCTTGAAAGCCGCATGCAGGCGCAAGGCTTCGAGAATCTGTGCCTTGATGGTGTGCAATGGGTTTAGCGCCGTGAGCGGCTCTTGGGGGATATAGCCAATCGCGCTGCCGCGCAGGGCGCACCATTGCTTCGCGCCAAGCGCGGTGAGCTCAAGGGCTGTGCCGCTGTGCCAAAACTCGGCGCTGCCTTGCACACGCGCGCGCGAAAGCCCAAGCAGGCTTAGGGCGAGCAACGATTTGCCGCTGCCGCTTTCGCCCACGATTGCGAGGCGCTCTTTTTGCGCGAGCGCGAGGCTCAAAGGCTCAACGCAAAACGCGCCATAGCATAGCCCAAAGTCGCGCAGGCGAAGCAACGTGCTCACAAGAATCGCCCTTTGGCAAAGAGCAGGCTGCCGATTCGCACCATGTTGCTCCCGCAGGCGATGGCGAGCTCGAAATCATCGCTCATGCCCATGCTCAAAATGCTTGCGTCTGGCAGGGTGTCGTATAATTTTTTTGTGATTTCAAAGCTTTGTTGAATCTTGCGTTGTTCGTCTGTGTGCGCGCCGATTGTCATGAGCCCGCAAAGCGTGATGTTGGGGCAGGTCTCGCGGATTGCGTGGTAGGTTTCGCTCGCGCTCTCAAGCGCAACGCCGTGCTTGGAATCCTCGCGCGCGGCGTTTATTTGCAACAACGCGCGGAGATTCTGCCCCTGCTTCTCGAGCCGCTTTTGCAGCGCGTTTGCGAGCTGCTGGCTATCTAGGCTATGCAAGAGGCTTGGGCGGATTGCGAGCAAGGCATTGATTTTGTTGGTTTGGAGCGTGCCGATGAAGTGCCACTCAATCGGGAGCGCCTCGAGTGCTGCGTTTTTGTCGTGCAAATCTTGCACCCTGTTTTCGCCAAACGCCCGCTGCCCTGCGGCATAGAGCGTGCGAATCGCCTCGGCATTTTGCGTCTTGCTCACAGCGACAATGCGCACGATTTGGTGGCGCGAATAGGCGATGCGCGCCTTCTCAACACGCGCGATGATGTCTTGGAGATTTTGGGCAAGCATGGGATTCCTGTTTTTGGGTGATTATAGCACATTTTGGGGGCGCAGATGCTATGCGTCATTGTGGGGGCGCTCGCCTCGTGGCAATCGAATGTTTATCGTTTTGTCATTACGAGGCGAAGCCGAAGCAATCAAACGTCTTTGAATGCTTTGGGATTCTATGCCCGTTGATTGCCACGCTCGCGCCGCTCGCTCGCAATGACACATGGAATCTTGTCATGTTGAGCGAAGCGAAACATCTCTGTGGATTCTTAATATTTTGAGATTCTTCAGCCTAAAGGCTTCAGAATGACAAATTGCTAGATTCTT